>CADCPP010000053.1 GCA_902803355.1 uncultured Lachnospiraceae bacterium
ACGGGCTTGAAGTACTTGAAGGTCAGGCCGTTGGCATCGGCATATTCCTTGCAGGCTTCGTAGGTGGTCTGGTTGAAGGACTGGTCGGTGATATCGCCGTAGTCGGTGATCATGGCGACCTTCACGTCCGCAACGGGAGCGACCGTGGTCTGAGCCTCGGTCTGAGCCTCGGTCTGAGCCTGAGTCTGGGCCTGAGTCTGGGCCTGAGAAGAGGCCTGAGTCTGGGCAGGCGTGGATTCAGGGGCCTTCGTGGAGCCATCGGTGTTTCCTCCGCAGGCGCAGAGAGAAAGGGCCATGACCAGCACGAGGGCCAGTGCAAAAGGTTTTTTCATCATTCTTTCCTCCTTAAAAAACCAGTGGGTTTTCTAAAAACTAATTGATTTTAACATGCTTCCTCAGGCTTTTCAACTGTTTTTGCTAAGCCGGAGACCTCTTTTACCTATTTATTTTTCTTTCTTCTTTCCGATCAGCACTCCGGCAAGCAGGCCGCAGATGGCGGCAAGGACCACGATCAGTACGATCAGCAGGGTGTTCCCGCCGTTTCCGCTTCCTCCGCCCTGCGGCGCTTCCTGGGTCGGCGCGGGCGCAGACGCTGAAGGCGCTGCCGTGCTCTCTTTCTGCGTTTCCGGCGTGCTGCTCTGCGGCTGAGGCTCGGTCGCGGCATTTGTCGTTACCGCTTCTGTCGCAGTCTCAGAAGGTTCAGGCGCTTTGGTCGTCTCAGGCTCGGTAGGCGCCGCAGTAGGCGCTTCCGTGGGGGCAGTCGTGGCGGCTTCCGTTGCTACCGGCTCGGTCGGCGGAGCCGGAGGCTCCATCTCCCAGTCGCCGTCCTTCGGATCGACCCAGACCGTAAAACCGTTCGTTTCTCCCTTGTAGCCCACGGTCACCCAGACCGGGCCGGCATAGGTAAAGGTCGTGATATCCGTCTCCAGATCACTGATCGGGATGATGCCCTGCGACTTATCATTCGCAATATATTCCACCTGCAGACCGGTCAGATCCACCTTGTCGCCCAGCGTATAGCCGTTTCTGTCCGGAAGACGCACGACTCTCAGCTGGTCATGGCTGTAATCGATGTCTCCCATCTCGCCGTAAACATTGATGGGGCTGGAATAGGAAACGATCTCATTGCCGTTCTTCAGCTTCACGAAAACGCCGACCACAAAATCCGCGTACTCGCCGGGTCCCACGCCCGAGACCAGGACCGAGGCGTCCTCGCCGGCCATGGCCTTGATGCCCGTCATTATCTCGCCGCCGGTATATTCATACCACTGGTATTCGATGTCCTGCACCTGGGCTTCATTGGCCGGCCAAACGGTGACCCCGATCTTGCCCACGGAATCGGGTTTGACCCCGACCACGGGCTTCACATAGATCATGGGCGGCATGGTGACCTGGCTCAGGTACATTCCGTTGCAGGACACGTAGGCATAGCTGCTGCCTTCCATGGTATTGCCGTCAAAGGCTTCGCAGCGCACCTTGGTGAACTTGCCGTCCTTTAAGCCGATATCCTCATGGATGCTTGTGAAAACGATCTCCGTGCGGTTGGCTGTGGAGCTGATCCAGATATCGCTGCACTGGTTCTTCATGCCGGCATTCATCAGGGCATCCTTCTGCGCCGGCATCTCATATTCCTTCCCGCCGTATTCCACATACCAGGTAAACTCCAGGTTCTGTCCGGAAAAGGTCGCGGAATATGTGGCATCCGACAGAACGGGATACTGCACCGACTGCGGGTTCCACGTCACCCGCGGTTCGGTAAAGATCGCGTGTGCTTTTCTTCCTCCTGCCATCAGGCAGAGAAGCACAAGGGCAAAGATGGTCAGATAGTGTTTCTTCATTTCAGACTCCTTTGCTGAAGCGCAGCATCATTGCTGCGCGGCGGCACGCTCGGCCGCTTCGCGTTTGATCCTCTTCTTCCAACAGCGGCGGCACATGGCCACATAGCAGTCGTTGCCGCCGAGCACCACCTGCTCGCCGCCGGTGACCACATGGCCTTCGCCGTCCAGGCGGGCATTCACCGTGGCCTTGGCACCGCAGGTGCATACCGTCTTGATCTCCGTGATGGACTGGGCCAGTTCGAAAAGCCTGCGGCTGCCCGGGAACATATGCGTCTGGAAGTCCGTTGCCAGACCGAAGCAGAGCACCGGCACATCGTCTTCATCCACAAGATCGGCCAGCTGGTCGATATGCTCCGGCGTCAGGAACTGGGCTTCATCCGCAATAATAACGTCCCGTTTTTCGGGCAGCGCGCGGAACAGGGCGGCGATGTCATCCTCCGGCTTCACTACACGGTCCGCAGTCGCTTCAAGTCCTATACGCGAGCGGATAAGCGCCGCGCCGTCGCGGGTATCCACGGCCGGCTTGATGAGCCAGACCGTCATGCCGCGTTCCTCGTAATTGAATTTCGTGATCAGGGCCTGCGCCGACTTGCTGGAGCCCATGGCCCCGAATTTGAAATACAGCTTAGCCATCGATCTTCTCCGTCCGTGCCTCTCCGGCAGCCTGCGCCGCGGAAAGGGCTTCATCCGCTGCGTCCTGCACGGCCTTTTCCGCTTCCTCTGCGGTCTCCTTCGCGCTCTTTGCGGCGTCTTCGGCGGCAAAATCAGCCGCCTCTTTGATCTCTTCTGCGGCTTCGGTAAGGTCGGCCCTGGCTTCTTCCGCGGCCTTTGCCGCGTTTTCCATGGTCTCCTGCTCCTCAGTCATCGCGTTTGCCTCGGCTTCATTCATGCGGCGGTCTTCTTCGATCATCTCCGCCACATGCCCCTTCAGCTTTTCCGTCGCCTCTTCTTCCGCTTCGGCAAGGATCGTCTCTGCTGCTTTTGCCTTCTTCATGGCAAGGACATACAGCACCAGTGCGGCGGCGCACAGCACCACGCTGACCACCTGTGAGATGGCAATATTCGTGCTGCCGATCTTCAGCTGATCGGTACGCAGGCCCTCGATCCAGAAGCGGCCGATCCCGTAGCCCATCAGATACAGCAGGAAGACCTGGCCGTGGAAGCGTTTCTTCCTTGTGACCAGCAGCAGGATGACGAACAGGCAGAGGTTCCACATGCTCTCATAAAGGAAGGTCGGATGCACCTGAATATAGGTCACGCCGTCCACCGTCACCGCTTTTTCCAGAAGCTCCGCGGTGACCATGCTGCTGTTCACCTTCTCAAGGTTGAGCCGCATGGCAAACAGGCTGTCCGTATAGCCGCCAAAGCATTCCATGTTCACAAAATTGCTCCAGCGCCCCGTGCACTGGCCGAGCACCATGCCGACAAAGCCCGTATCCAGCACCTGCGCCAGATTCAGTTTCTTCTTTTTGCAGAAGATCACGGCAACGATGGCTGCGGCGATCACGCCGCCGTAGATCGCCAGGCCGCCGGCCCTCAGGTTGAAGATCTCCTTCAGGTTGTCCTTATAGGCATCCCAGTCAAAGGCCACATAGTACAGACGCGCGCCGATGATGCCGAAGATCACGCCCCAGATCATCAGTTCCGCATAGTCATCCTCTTTCTGACCGGTCTTTTTGGCCACGATGGTGGCGACTGTCAGGCCGAGCAGGACCGATACGGCAATGATGCAGCCGTAATAATAGATCTCAAAATTTCCGATCGAAAATCCTTTCACCCAATCGGAAAATTTCAGGCCGAGATTCACGAACCAGATATCAACAGATAGAGTTTGCATAATCATATTCTCCTTGCTGTTTCATTATGACATTATCAGGGCAGAAAGTCAATGAAACAAAAAACTTTGATTTTTTTTCGATTCCCGCTTGACATTTATTTTTTTGCGCGCTATGATACGTTTTGCTCTCGGGAAGCCGAAGCAATGCGTGCGTTTAGCTCAGCTGGATAGAGCGTTTGGCTACGGACCAAAAGGCCGGGGGTTCGAATCCTCTAACGCACAGAATGAAGGAGCACCGAAGGTGCTCCTTTTTCTTTACCCTTGCGGATATGGCGAAACTGGCAGACGCGCGGGATTTAGGTTCCCGTGGGCATCCCCCGTGCAGGTTCGAGTCCTGTTATCCGCATCCTTCACCAACATATTTCAGGCCGTCTGCGTTCCGGGCGGCAGAAAGGAAAGCCATGCTCTCGTTTGCCAAAACGGTCACGGACGATACCGCGTGCTATGCCTTATCCGGTCACCTGGATACGGTCAGCGCGCCCGAGCTGGACGATGATCTGCAGAAGGTCATGCCGGAGGTAAGTCATCTTGTCCTTGACCTTTCCGACACCGACTATATCTCCTCTGCCGGTCTGCGGGTGCTGCTGCACTGCCACAAGCTTATGGCGGGGCAAGGCGGCA
>CADCPP010000054.1 GCA_902803355.1 uncultured Lachnospiraceae bacterium
GCGAGTTCGAATGCGTGCTCGGCCTCCGTCCCGAAATGGTGGACATCTATACGGAGGACCCGCATCACAAGAACACGGTCGAGGCTTCCGTTTACGCAAACCAGCCGGCAGGCAGCGAGACCCTGGTGACCCTGACGGTCGGCGGAACGGAGTTCCTGGCCATTCAGGTAGGCCTTGTGGAATATGACATGAACCAAAAAGTATACGTGGTCTTGCATCCGGGCCGCATGAACGTGTATAATAAAGAGACCGGAAGACTGATCAAATTCGCCAAGACCAAACACAAAGCAGGCACTGACGACTGACAGCCTGCCCTTTGACGGATAAACTGAAGAAGGAGAGAAACGTGATGAAGAGATTCTTTTCTGTATTGATGACGCTGTGCCTGATCCTTTCTCTGACGGCCTGCGGGGGCGGCACCGATCCCTCGGGGAGCGAGCAGAATACGAATCCGACCGGCATCGTGACCGGCCGCGACGCGATCGACGTGATTGGAGAGGACGGCATCGACTGGAACCATATGTCGATGGACGAGCTCTATGAGATGGCCAAGAAGGAAGGCGGCACCATCACCATCTATGCCACGACTGCCGATGCGGACACGGCCCGCAAATACATCCGCGACAAGTATCCGGATCTGAAATTCGAATACATTTCCTGCGATACCAACACAGTCATGCCGAAGATCGAGATGGAAGCCCAGAGCGGAACGCCCATGGCGGATGTGCTTATGGTCAAGGATGCTTCCGGTGAGGTCTTCAACGAATACGTGCTCTGGGATCTGGTCAAGATCTACTACCCGGCGGACGTGTGCGCGCACATGACGGACGAGATGCTCCGTTTCGGCCTGCCGACCTACTCCACCTTCAACCCCTGGTTCTACAACACCAGAATGTATGACAAGGTGCCGATCGAGAGCTGGTGGGACATCGTTCAGGGCTACAACGAGGAAACGCAGTCCTACAAGGATGCTTCCGGGAAGAACACCCAGTACTGGACCATTTTCTCCAAGGACATCACCGCGCCTTCCTATGCCGCCCTGTGGGCACAGCTCATTTCCGACAGCGACAAGATGGCGGAACAGTATAAGAAACAGTACGGAAAAGATCTGGTCTACACTTACCAGAGCCATCTGAAGAATACCCCCGGCATGATGGAACTGCCGGAAAACAATGCCGGCGTGGAGCTGTTCTGGCGCTTCTCGCAGATGACCATTACCCCGCTTGCCGACGGCGATGCCGTGGTGGAAGCGGTCCATGATTCCGTGAACGGCCCGACGCTCGGCCTGTGCTCCGCCTCCAAACTGGACAACTCCAAGCAGTTCCAGGGCGAGGGCGGCATGGACATCGCCTGGGTGACCGGCCTGCAGCCTTACACCGCACAGGATGCGGCTGCCTATTCCTACGTCGTCAGCGGCTGCGACAACCCCGCAGGCGCGCGCCTTTACATCAAGTTCCTGATGGGCGGCGATGACGGCAAGAGCGGCTGCTACACTGTTTTCGACAAGCTCGGCCACTGGTCCGTACGCGATGACGTGGAATACAAGAAATCCGGCATTACCTACGATGAAGTCAACCTGACCGCCCCGGATTACGAAAACATTTACAAGAACTACCCGAACGTCAAGGCTTACTGGAATCTCTGGAACAGCACCCGTTGATCGTTAGGCAATAAGGCATCCCGCGGGGCGGAACAGCGCTTCGCGGGATGCGGTCAGGAGCAGCATGGCCAAGGAAAGATCAAAATTTCAGCAGAAACTGGACGGCTTTCTCCGGGTCCTGTTCTTTGAAGAGAACGGGAAGCCGAAGAGTGCCGATCTGCTGTACTCCTTTTTGCTGGCCATCCTGTTCATTCTGATCTATCTGATGGCGTATACGCTGCTGCTGGATCCGATCGAGAAGCTCTTTTCCGCCGCGTCGGTAACGTTCCGCAATATTGCGGAATACCTTCTGCCGGCACTCGCAGGCAGCGCGCTCTGTCTGCTGATCCGTCATTTTCTGAAGGAACGCGGGAAGCTGGCTCTGGCCGCTTATCTGTGGATGACCCTGCTCTTGTTCGGCGTGATGCTTTTTTCCCTGTTCCTGATCGACTGGTCCGATCCGAAGACGGAATACGCCTTTTTCCTGACACTGATCGTCTTTCCGCTGCTCGCCTCCATCCTGACGGGAGGGATCCCTGCCCTGCTCCTGCACAGAAAGGAGCAAAAAGAGAGGGAGAAGGCGGAAAAGGAACACGCAAAGGAACGCCCTTCCTGGTATAAGTGATTGCCATGCTGGAGATCTGTTTCCTGAATGTGGGCGACGGGGACGCCATATTGCTCCGTGAACTTGCGGACGGCAAAGACGTTTTTTCGGTCCTTGTGGATGCGGGAAGGCCTTTTCTGGAACCGGCAAACGGCTCCCTGAGAAAGGAAGCCTACGATCATCTACGCGGGCTTGGGGTGACAAAGCTGGATCTGATGATCCTGACACACCTGCATATCGATCACATCGGCGGAGCGCAGCGCATCCTGCGCGAGATCCCGGTGAAGGAGCTTGCAGTCTTGACGCTGCC
>CADCPP010000055.1 GCA_902803355.1 uncultured Lachnospiraceae bacterium
GGCGAAAACGGCGCTGGAAAATCCACGATCCTCAAGATCATCAACGGACTGACTGCCCCCGATGCCGGCAGCGTAAAGCTCGGCGTAAAAGTCACCGTAGGCTATTATGACCAGGAGCAGCAGCTTCTGACAGATGAAAACACGCTCTTTGACGAGATCCGCTCCGCCTATCCCGGCATGACGGATTCCGAGGTCCGCGGAACACTTGCCGCCTTCCTCTTTACCGGAGATGATGTCTTCAAGCTTGTCCGTGATCTATCGGGCGGTGAGCGCGGCAGACTCTCCCTTGCAAAGCTGATCCTCTCTCCCTGCAACTTCCTGATCCTGGATGAACCGACCAATCATCTGGATATCACTTCACGGGAGATCCTGGAAGATGCCCTCTCCCGCTACAGCGGGACCGTCCTTGCCGTTTCCCACGACCGCTACTTCCTAAACCGCGTGGCAACAAGGATCCTGGAGCTGGATAACGGAAGCCTTCATTCCTATCTCGGCAATTACGATGACTGTCTGGCGGAAAAAGCAAGGCAGAAGGATTCTGCCGCCGGCACGGCTGCCGGCAGTGCAGGCGACGATGGCCGCGGAAAAAGCGCCGCAGATCCGGCACCTGCTTCTCTCTCCGATTCCGCTCTGGAACGCAAGGCAAAAAAAGAAGCGGAAACCATCCGTCGCCGCCGGGAAAATGAACTGAAACGCACAGAAAGCAGCATCGAAGAGCTGGAAGCACGAAGCGCGCAGATCGATGCCCTGTTTGAAGATGAGGCCATTGCCACCGATCTGGAAAGAGTCACAGGGCTCAGCAAAGAAAAAGAAGCGATTGCAGCCAAGCTGAACGAACTGTACGCGAAGTGGGAAGAACTGAGTTCATAAAACAGCAGGGGCTGTGAAAACGAGTGATCCGCTCGCTTTTCACAGCCCCTGTTGATTAGGCAAAAGCCTTAGATACGGTTATGCTTCCAGCCTTCCGGCGGCTTCCTGCAGGAGGTCGCGGATCGCAAGCTGCTGCGGACAGGCCGCTTCGCAGGATCCGCACTGAATGCAGTCGGAGGCTTTCCCCTTATCTTTCGTCACCATGCCATAGCGGCGCTTCGCGCCCGCCTCATCGTTGAACAAGGTCAGATTATTGCGCACTTTAAAGATCTCCGGGATGGGGATGCCCATGGGACAGCCGTCTGTGCAGTAATGACAGGCTGTGCAGGGGATCGTCTTCTGCTCCCTTAAGACGGCGCGTGCTTTTTCCACGACAGCCGCCTCTTCCTCGCTTAACGGCTGAAAGTCTTTCATATACGAAGTGTTGTCCTGTACCTGCTGCAGGCTGGACATGCCGGAGAGGACCGTCAGGATGCCTTCCTTTGAGGCAACATAGCGGATGGCCCAGGATGCCGGTGACATCTCAGGCGCGGCAGCGGAAAAAAGCTCCCTGACGGCCGGGATAGGATCCGCCAGCAGGCCTCCCTTGACCGGCTCCATCACCACGATGGGTTTTCCGTATTTCCGGGCGATCTCATAGCACTCTTTCGCCTTCACATCTGGGTTTTCCCAGTCGGCATAGTTGATCTGCAGCTGAACGAACTCCGCTTCAGGATGCGCCTTGAGCACTTCCTCCAGGATCTCCGGCGTGGCGTGGAAGGAAAAGCCGATATGCCGCAGTACGCCTTTTTCCTTCTGCTCCTTCAGGAAATCCCAAAGGCCGAGTTCTTCATACTTTTTATAGCTGTCCGGCATCAGGGCATGCAGCAGATAATAATCAAAATAGCCGGCGCCGGTGCGTTCCAGACTGATCTTCAGCTGTTCCCTTGCCATTTCGGCTGTATCGGCATGCACGCGGCCGTTCAGCTTGGTGGCGATCGTGAAGCTGTCCCGCGGGTAGCGGTCTACTAATGCCGCCTTTAACGCCTCTTCGGATTTTCCGCCGTCATACACGAACGCCGTATCAAAATAGGTCAGTCCTGCCTGCAGAAAGCAGTCGACCATCTGCTTTGTCTGCTCCAGATCGATCTCTCCGCTTTCCAGTTTGGGAAGCCGCATAAAGCCGAATCCCAGCTTCGGGGTGTTCTCCATAAGTATTTCAGCCATATCGATCTCCTTTTTAAAGATTATCTATTAATTCAATATAGCACACAATTCCGAAGATACGCAAGCAGTGCTTTCATGATCCGCACGAAACTCCGTCCGGGCACTTCTGTCCGCTGTTCCGTGCCGGGGGCAGCGTCCATTCTCCAAAAATCTATTGAAAAGCCTCATTTTTTTGCTATAATGAGATTCAAATCCATACCCCCCGGCTATTGCAGAATGGAGACAAAAACCATGAGCAGCCAGTCATCATTTCGAGATCACAGCAACAGCTTTACGGAAGGACAGGATCCCCAACTAATGAAAAAAGAATTCGAAGGAAAAAAATTACTCGTTCTCGGTGCCACATTTGATGAAGCTGATATCGTGCGGCACGCGCAGGAAATGGGTGCCTATGTGATCGCAGCAGACTACTATGAAAATTCCCCGGCAAAACTCGTTGCCGATGAAGCGGTTTTGATCAATGCGCTGGATGTCGACGCAATCGTTCAGTACTGCCAGGACGCGCATGTGGACGGTGTTGTTACCGGATTTGTGGACATCCTGCTCCGCCCGTGCTATGAAGTGTGCCGGAAGCTTGGTCTGCCCTGCTATTTAACACCCAAAATGATCAGTATGTCCACCAATAAGGTCGATTTTAAAAACACATGCCTCAAGTACGGTGTCCCTGTTCCGAAAACCTATCTTGTGGGAAACACAATAGACAAAGCCACCTACGAAGCCATTCAGTTCCCCGTATTTGTAAAACCGATGGACGGCAGCGGTTCCCGGGGCGCCGGCGTCTGCCAGAATCAAGAGGAACTGGACAAGCAGTTCGCGGAAGCATTAAGTTATTCGGCAAGCGGGAATGCCATCATCGAAGATTACATCACCGGCAGAGATTTTCTCCTGAATTATATTGCTGTTGACGGCGAATACCGCCTAATCTCCTTATTTGACCGGTATATGGCATCGGACCGGGAAAGCGCGGTCAATATTTCCACCATAGCCATCGCGCCTTCGCGTATGTATGATTATTATCTCAGCAATGTGAATGACAAGGTCACCAGGATGTTTGCCGACCTTGGCTTTACCGACGGACTGCTGTTTATGCAGGGATATTTCGACGGCAGCAAAGTGACCTTTTTCGAAATGGGATGCCGTTTAGGCGGCTCATATTATAATCATGAACAGGAAATGCTGGGCTGCAACTCTCTGGATATGACGATCCGGTATGCACTGTCCGGCAGAATGATCAGCGACATCAATATGATCGGCCCGGAATCCGCAAAATACAAAAAATACACACTGGACTGCAATTATCTGCTGAAAGGCTCTGATGAAACGATCGCCAGGATCACCGGCGTGGATGAAGTAAAAAAACTGCCGACATGCCTTCAGACTCAGCTGGTACATGATATCGGGTATCATTATGTGAAGGATGGCATCGTGGACAAGCCGGTTTTTGTGGCAGAGATCGTTGCTGACGACAAAGACCAGGTCATAGAAAGTGTGAACTTTGTCAACCGCACCTTCCATGTATTTAATGAAAACGGAGATTCCCTGCTTATGGAAAAGCTGGATCCCGTTACCCTTTTTCTCTGATGCCGGGCCTTGTTCCCTCAAAATGCAATGTCTTGCGAAAGGATCGAATTATGAAGAACTTAGTCATCTGCGGGGGCGGCAGCAGTGCACATACCCTTATTCCTTTGCTGAATCATTCCGAATTCAACGTTTCTCTTTACACATCAAGGCCTGAAAGCTGGTCAAAGACCGTAAGCCTGGAATGGCTTAATCCCTCCGGAGAAGTTCTGGGCGTTTATTCAGGGGAACTGGAAGCGGTTTCCGATTCTCCCCGGGAACTCTTTCCGTCGGCTGATTATATCGTCTTTTGCATGCCGGTGCATCAATACCGAAAATGCCTTCACGAGATCGCGCC
>CADCPP010000056.1 GCA_902803355.1 uncultured Lachnospiraceae bacterium
ACTGACCGAACACCTGAAGGTGAATCCGAAGGATCACCATTCCCGCCGCGGTCTGTTCATGCTCGTCGGCCAGCGCCGCGGCATGCTCGAATACGTGAAGAAGAACGATATCAACGAGTATCGTGATCTGATCCAGAAACTGGGCATCCGCAAGTAATTCGTCTAAAACAGGGTGGAGCATTCCACCCTGTTTTCCGTCTTTCCCCCATTCATCAAAACAGCGGCAGGTGCCCTTCGAGACTTCAAATAAAGCCATATTCATGTCATATGTCCTTATTTGTGGTTTCGAACATCTGCCGCGGAAAAAACAAAGGAGTTAACATGTACAAAACCTATTCCATGGAACTGGCC
The DNA here is from genome assembly GCA_902803355.1 of uncultured Lachnospiraceae bacterium. Classification (GTDB taxonomy): domain Bacteria; phylum Bacillota; class Clostridia; order Lachnospirales; family Lachnospiraceae; genus UBA6987. The sequence continues at coordinate 352 of CADCPP010000056.1, forward strand.
GGCCGTACATTGAGCGTCGATATCGGACGTGTGGCCGCTCAGGCAAACGGTGCCGCCTTCATGCATTATGGCGACACTGTCGTTCTTTCTACCGCGGTCTCTTCCGATGCGCCCCGCGACGGCGTGGATTTCTTTCCGCTTACCGTTGAATATGAAGAGAAGATGTATTCCGTAGGCAAGATCCCCGGCGGCTTCAACAAGCGCGAAGGCAAAGCCAGCGAGCATGCCACTCTGGCCAGCCGCGTGATCGACCGCCCCATGCGTCCGCTGTTTCCGAAGGATTACCGCAACGACGTGACCTTAAGCAACCTCATCATGAGCGTCGATCCGGACTGCAATCCGGACGTGGTCGCCATGCTGGGCTGCTCCATCGCAACAAGCATTTCCGACATTCCTTTTGACGGCCCTATCGCTGCGACGATGGTCGGTCTGGTAGACGGCGAGCTTTGCTTCAATCCCACCGAAGAGCAGCGCCTTGCCTCTGATCTGGCGCTTACCGTCGCGTCGACGGCGGAGAAGGTCATTATGATCGAAGCCGGCGCGAATGAAGTCCCGGAAGATAAAATGTACGAAGCCATCATGGCTGCGCACGAGATGAACCGCAAGATCATCGCCTTTATCCAGACGATCGTGGATGAATGCGGCAAAGCGAAGAAGACTTATGAAAGCCACGTGGTTCCGGAAGACCTGTACCAGGATATGGTGAGCTTCATCACCCCTGAGGGCATGGAAGAAGCGGTCTTTACGGATGAAAAGGCTGTCCGCGACGCCAACATCAAGGCGATCACCGAAAAGCTGAACGAACGCTATGCTGAAAGTCATGAAGAATGGCTGCCTTTTGTGGGCGAAGCGGTCTACAAGTTCCAGAAGATGACCGTACGCAAGATGATCCTGAAGGATCACAAGCGCCCTGACGGCCGTGCCATGAACCAGATCCGTCCACTGGCTGCCGAGGTGGATATCCTTCCCAGAGCCCACGGTTCGGCCATGTTTACCCGCGGACAGACTCAGATCCTTGACGCCTGCACGCTTGCCCCTTTAAGCGAAGCGCAGAAGATCGACGGCCTTGACCGCAAGGTGACCAGCAAGCGCTATATGCACCATTACAATTTCCCGAGCTGGTCGGTCGGTGAGACCAAGCCCAGCCGCGGACCGGGCCGCCGCGAGATCGGCCACGGCGCTCTTGCCGAACGCGCTCTGATCCCGGTACTGCCCAGTGCTGAAGATTTCCCTTACGCCATTCGCTGCGTGTCGGAAACCATGGAATCCAACGGATCCACCTCTATGGCCTCCACCTGCGCCTCCTGCATGAGCCTGATGGCTGCCGGCGTTCCCATCAAGACCATGGTCGGCGGCATCTCCGTCGGTCTTGTGACCGGTGAAACGGATGACGATTATGTGGTCTTGACCGATATTCAGGGTCTTGAAGACTTCTTTGGCGATATGGACTTCAAGGTGACCGGTACCCACGAGGGCATCACCGCCATTCAGATGGATATCAAGATCCACGGTCTGACTCCCGCCATCATCAAGGAAGCCCTTTCCCGCACCCGCGAAGCGCGTCTCTATATTATGGATGAGGTCATGGCAAAAGCCATCCCCGCTCCCCGTCCCGAGATCAGCAAGTGGGCACCGAAGATCGTTTCCATTACCATCGATCCGTCCAAGATCGGCGATGTCATCGGCAAACAGGGCAAAGTCATCAACGAGATCATCGAAGAGACCGGCGTGCAGATCGATATCGAGGATGACGGCACCGTTTCTGTGTGCGGTACCGATATGGCCATGATCAACAAGGCCATCAAGATCATTGAGACGATCGTGAACGACGTGGAGGTCGGTCAGATCTTCCGCGGCAAGGTCGTTCGTCTGATGAACTTCGGTGCGTTCGTCTCGCTCTGCCCCGGCAAGGACGGCCTCGTCCACATCTCCAAGCTGTCCAATAAGCGCGTTCCCACCGTGGAATCCGTGGTCAAGATCGGCGATGAAGTCGTGGTCAAGGTCGTGGAGATCGATAAGATGGGCCGCGTGAATCTGTCGATGAAAGACGTCACGGAAGACGAAAAGAAGACGGTCTGATAATTTTCTGAATAAAAAAACGCCTGTCAAGAAAAAATACTTGACAGGCGTTTTTTCCTGTGTTATTTTATACAGGCCGTGCGTCATGCGGCAAAAGGGAAGGCAATGGACAAGCTCGGAAAAGAAAGTCTTTTATATGATTTCTACGGTGAACTGCTCACGAAGCGTCAGCAGGAGATCTACGAGAATGTCCGTTTCGGAGACCTGAGCCTTTCGGAAGCGGCAGAGACCTACGGTATCAGCCGTCAGGGAATCCACGACATGATCCGCCGCAGCGAAAGCGCGCTGGAGGCTTATGAAGAAAAGCTCGGCCTTGTGCAGAAGTTTCTCGACAACCGCAGGGATGTAGGGGCGATCCGCACGCTTGCCGAGAGGATCAGAACCACTCAGGATCTAAGCCTGCTGAATGAGATCTCCGCGCTTGCGCAGCGGATCGAAGACCGGTAACTTTTTTGGTAAAGGCAGATTGGTATGGCATTTGAAAGCTTAGCCGACAAATTGCAGAATACGTTTAAGAAGCTGACCGACAAGGGCCTGCTGACCGAAGCTGACGTAAAAAGCGCCATGCGGGAGGTCAAGCTGGCTCTGCTGGAAGCCGATGTCAACTACAAAGTCGTCAAAGACTTTGTGAAGCGCGTGGAAGAGCGTGCCGTCGGCAGCGAGGTCATGAACTCCCTGACGCCCGGCCAGCAGGTCATCAAGATCGTCAACGAAGAGCTGATCGCTTCAATGGGTTCGGAACCGACGGAGCTTAAGCTTCTGCCCAGAAATGAGGTCACCGTCCTGCTGATGGCGGGTCTTCAGGGTTCCGGTAAAACAACGTCCAGTGCGAAGCTGGCGGCGCAGCTTCGCAAAAGGAAAGAGAGAAATCCCCTTCTTGTTGCCTGCGATATCTACCGGCCCGCCGCTATCGATCAGCTGAAGCGGAACGGCGAAAAGCTGTCCGTGCCCGTGTTTTCACCCGGAACGGACTTCAGCGTCCCGGACATCGCGCGCATGGCAATGAAGGAAGCGGAAGAGAAGCACTACAATCTGGTCATCCTGGATACCGCAGGCCGTCTGCATGTCGACGATTCCATGATGGAAGAGCTGGAAGATCTGAAGGCTGCGGTCCCCGTCACACAGACGATCCTTGTCGTGGACGCCATGACCGGCCAGGATGCCGTCAATGTTGCGACGAGCTTCAATGACCGCATCGGGATCGACGGCGTCATCCTGACGAAGCTTGACGGCGATGCCAGAGGCGGCGCAGCGCTTTCGGTAAGGTCCGTGACCGGCAAACCCATCTTTTATGCCGGCATGGGGGAAAAGCTGGAGGATCTGGAAGTCTTTTCCCCGACCCGCATGGCGAACCGCATCCTGGGGATGGGAGACGTCTTAAGCCTGATCGAGAAAGCGCAGAACGCCGATCTTGACGAAGAAGCCTCGCTGGAAGCCTACCGCAAGCTGAAGAAAAATGAATTCGACCTGGAAGATTTCCTGACTCAGATGCGGCAGATGAACAAGATGGGCGGGATCGGGGAGATCCTGAAGATGATCCCCGGCGTCGGAAAGAACTTAAGAGGCGCGCAGCTTCCGGATGATAAGTCCATGAAGCATGTGGAGGCCATCATCCTGTCGATGACGCCGGAAGAGCGGCACCGCCCCGACAAGATCACGCCGCCCCGCAAACGCCGCATCGCCATAGGCTCCGGCACCACCGTGCAGGATGTCAACCGTCTGCTGAAGCAGTTCGAACAAAGCCGCCAGATGATGAAGCAGATGAGCGGCAAGATGGGAAAGAAAGGCCGTATGCCTTTTAAGCTTCCCTTTTAAGCAAGTTTCTAAGTCCGAGTGACTTAAGATATTTAGGCAGCATTGCCTGATCAATTGGAGGATAAAACCATGTCAGTAAAAATTCGTCTGACCCGTCTGGGCAAGAAGAAACAACCCACTTATCGTGTGATCGTAGCGGATGAGCGCGCTCCCCGCGACGGCCGTTTTATTGATGAACTCGGCTTCTATGATCCCACCCAGGAGCCCAGCGTGGTCAAAATCGATACGGAGAAGGCCAAAGACTGGATCGCGAAAGGCGCAAAGCCCACCGATACTGTTGCTAAGCTTCTGAAGATCGCCGGCCTTGAATAAGGCACGAGGTGACCTTCATGAAAGAATTGGTCGAAGTGATCGCGAAAGCCCTGGTGTCCCATCCGGAGGCTGTCGTTGTCACAGAGAAAACGGTTAACGACGAGATCGTTCTGACCTTGTCCGTTGATCCGTCCGATATGGGCAAAGTGATCGGCAAACAGGGACGCATCGCGAAGGCGATCCGCACGGTCCTGAAGGCGCAGGCGATCCGCGACGACGTTCGCGTCTCATTGGATATCGACTGATGGAACCTTATTTACGCGTAGGCGTCTTTGCGTCGACACACGGCGTAAAAGGCGAGATCAGCGTATTTCCCACAGTTGACGATCTGAGCCGCTTTAAACAGCTGAAACGCGTTTATTTCGAGACCCGTGAGGGCATGCGGGAGCAGACGGTGGAGAGCGTGCGTTTCCATAAAGGCATGGCGCTGCTTAAGCTTGCCGGTCTTAATGACATGGACGCCGTCCTGCCGTACAAGGGGCTCTCGCTCTATGTCGCGAGGGAAGACGCTGTGCCGCTCCCGGAGGGCCGCTATTATATCGCGGACCTTTTGGGCTGCCGTGTTCTGACGGACGACGGCCGCGAATTAGGCGTCTTAAAGGACGTTCTGGAGACCGGCGCGAATGATGTTTTCCTGGTTAACGGCATGAAGGACGGCAAGCCGAAGGACTATCTGATCCCTCACATTCCGCAGTGCGTTCTGCAGGTGGATATCGAACGATCTGTGATCACCGTACATCTGCTGGATGGTCTGGAGGAGCTATGAACTTCATCGTACTGACGCTTTTTCCGGAAATGATCGAACAGGGGATCGGCACCAGCATTACCGGCCGCGCGCTTGCTCAGGGAACGATCCGGCTGAAAACGATCAATATCCGCGATTATTCGCATGACCGCTACGGTCACGTCGATGACTACCCTTACGGCGGCGGTGCAGGCATGGTCATGATGGCGCCGCCCATCTACGAGGCATGGGAGAGCGCCGTAAGCGGTCTTCCCAAAAAGCCCAGGCTGATCTACGTCACCCCGCAGGGGAAGGTATTCAACCAGGCCATGGCCAAAGAACTGGCACAGGAAGACGATCTGGTGATCCTCTGCGGTCACTACGAAGGCGTAGATGAAAGGGTCCTTGAAGAGCTTAAGGCGGAACCGGTATCGATCGGAGATTATGTCCTGACCGGAGGCGAGCTGCCGGCCATGGTGATGATCGATGCGATCTCCCGGATGGTCCCGGGCGTCCTGTCCAATGAGGAATCCGGAGAAGAAGAGTCGTTTATGAACGGACTTCTGGAGTATCCGCAGTACACCCGCCCGGATGTCTTTATGGGCCGGGAAGTGCCGGAAGTGTTAAAGAGCGGCCATCATGCCAATATCGCGCGCTGGAGAAGAGATCAGTCCCTGCTTCGTACGCTGAACACCCGTCCCGAACTGCTTAACGATGTAGTTTTGGACAAAAAAGACAAAATTTTTCTTGAAAACGTAAAAACAGCTTGCAATTTGGCGGATGATATGATAAATTAATCCGCGTGTCATTTCAAGGAGCGGTCCGCTTCCGCTACAGGCGGTATGAACGTCCTTTTCTAGGGAGGAAATTATGAACGACATCATCAAGAAAATTGAAGACGAACAGCTCAAAGAGAACGTCGGCAATTTCCGTGTAGGCGATACCGTCCGGGTATATGCCAAGATCAAAGAAGGTACCCGTGAACGTATCCAGATGTTCGAAGGCATCGTGATCAAGAGACAGAACGGCGGGGCCCGCGAGACCTTTACCGTGCGCAAGATCTCCAACGGCGTAGGCGTGGAAAAGACCTGGCCGCTGCACACTCCTTTGATCGATCATGTGGATGTTATCCGCAAGGGTAAAGTCCGCCGCGCACGTCTTACCTATCTGCGCGACCGCATCGGCAAAGCCGCGAAGGTCAAAGAAGCCCTTCGGTGATCTGATCCATCCGATGAAAAAGAGCGTTCCTCCCGGAGCGCTCTTTTTTTCTGTCCATCTTGCTATTTTTACGGAAGTAAAGTATACTCTTTCCTCGAAAGGAGCAGCCATGAAGAAGGGAAAATCGTTTGAGATCGCCAGCGCGGAAGATGTGGTTCGCCGCGTGACTTCCTGGGTCACCGACATCATTTTGGTCGCACTTCTGGCTTTTTCCCTTTCCTGGGCATTCGGAAGCCGCATCACCATGGACGGCGGCTCCATGTCGCCCCTGCTTTCCGGAGGCGAGAAGGTCTGCATCAACCGTCTGAAAGGAAAACTGCTTCCGATCGAACGCTTTGATATTGCAGCCTACTCGGCTGGTGATGAGGGCACGATCTATATCAAGCTGGTCCTTGCGCTTCCCGGAGAGACGATCCAGATCAAAGACGGCAAAGTCTATATCGATCAGGAGCTGCTGAGCGATGAGCGCCTTACTTTTTCCATTCCCAACGCAGGGATAGCGGAAGAACCGGTGATCCTTGGGGAAGGAGAGTACTTTGTGATCGGGCGCAGCACGGATGCGAGCCGGGACTCCCGCTTTGCCGAGGTCGGCAATATCCGCTTAGACCAGTTTATCGGGACGGTATGGCTTCGTTATTCCCCTTTTTCACACTTCGGTCTGATCAAAGAGCAGACGGCAGATCAGGAGGCATCATGAGACAGTTTACGGTAAGCGGAACTCCTTATGAAATGGGAGTACAGACAGCAAAGGCATTTTACGAGTATTTAAAAACGGTCAGAGAGGTTTATGAAGAAAAAAGCCGCATCCCGTCCGTTCGTGACAGCGTGCTGAGACTGGAAGAGACGCTGAAAGTCGAGTATCCTGATGCCTATCAGGAGATCCTCGGCCGTGCGGAAGGCGCCGAAATGAGCAAGGCGGCTGCGCTACTGATGTTCTTTCCGGAGTTCTTCAAACGGATCGACGGCTGCACCACTCTGATGCTGCGCCGGAAGGATGGAAAATTTCTCTTTTCCCACAACGAAGATGACAAAGGCTATGACCATGAGAATACGGCATTGGTGACTTATGATTACGGTGATCATGTCATCGTCGGATTTACTATGGCAGAGAAGCTGACAGGCTATGCCTTTGGCTGGAACAGCTACGGCCTCCTGTATTCGAGCAACTATATCTATGATACAAAGATCGATCTGAACAACGTTTCCCGCTACATCATGGTCCGTGATGTGATGAACGCGAAAACGCTGGAGGAAGCGGTCTACAGACTGTCCCGCATGCGGGTCGCTTCTGCCTTCAGCCTGAATCTGTACGACAGAAATGAGGACCGCGCCGTCAATGTGGAAAAAGACATCGATGCGGTTTATGTCACGGAGATCGGAGAGCGCTACGCGCGGGCAAACCATTTCACCACACGGAAGGATGCCCTCCTGCCTGAGCCGTACGCAAGTTCCGCCTTCCGTGATGCCAAAGTCAATGAACTGATCCCTTCTGTTGACGCAGAGAGCGCGCAGATCGAAGATCTTCAGCGGATCCTTTCCTATGCGGAAGAGGATTATTATCGCTGCGTCTATAAAGATCCGAACCATTTCCCGCACAAGGAACTCAGTGTGACTGTTGCCAATTTCAATTATGACGGGCTGACGGACCAGATCGTGATCCGCGACTGCTTTGACGGCAGCGTACTGCGCTTCCCTTGCCCGAAAGCCTAAAATAATCCATCAGCAAGGTGAGAAAATGATCAACTGGTATCCCGGACATATGACCAAAGCCAGACGGGCGATGGAAGAGGATCTTAAACTGGTGGATATGATCCTCGAGATCCGTGACGCCAGAGTGCCGCGGTCCAGTTTAAACCCGGATATTGCAGAACTCGGCAGAAATAAACGCCGTATTCTGCTGTTAAATAAGGCAGATCTTGCCGATGCGGCTCTGACCGCGGAGTGGATCAGCGCGTTAAGCAGCGAGTCCGTCACGGTCCTTTCCGCAGACGCGCGCAGCTTGGCCAGTGTCAAGGCTGTGAGGCGGCAGATGGATCAGGCATCCGCGGAAAAAGCGGAAAAAGATAAGCGGCGCGGCATCGTCAGCCGGCCGGTACGCATCATGGTCGTGGGGATCCCGAATGTGGGCAAATCGACCCTGATCAATTCACTGGCGGGGAGAGCCTCCGCAAAGACCGGTGACAAGCCGGGAGTGACACGCGGAAATCAGTGGATCCGTCTGGGAAAGACCGTTGAACTCCTGGATACGCCCGGTATCCTCTGGCCGAAATTTGAGGATCCTGCCGTCGGGATGCACCTTGCTCTTATCGGGTCCATCAACGATGATATCCTTCCTGTGGAAGAACTCGCATCGGACGGAATAGCGCTCCTTGCGCAGCGTTATCCTCAGGCGCTTGCCGCAAAATACGGGGAGCTGCCCACTCAGCCTTATGAGGCGTTGGTGCAGATCGCAGAGAAAAACCAGCTGCGCAAAAAGGGCGGTGATCCCGATACGGAAAAGGCCGCGGCACGTTTTCTGGATGATCTTCGGAAAGGCCGGCTCGGCGCACTTACCCTGGAAGATCCATCCGTTTAAGGAGAATTATGGCAAAGAATGAACAGGAACCGGAGATCCTCGAGCCCCGGAAACCACTGATCAAAGACCTCTTATCCACGCTGCTCAGCCTTGCGCTCATGGCAGCGGTGGTCCTGTTTATCTTAAATTACGTCGGCAGCCGCATCAGCGTCGACGGCACCAGCATGTATCCGACTCTTCATGACAAGGATCAGCTGATCGAAGATAAACTCACCTATTCCTTTATCCGGAAACCGGAGCGTTTTGAGATCGTGATCTTCCGCCCGAAGAACGATCCCGGCACCTACTACATCAAGCGCGTGATCGGCCTGCCCGGCGAGACCGTGCAGATCATCGATTCCGTGATCTATATCAACGGAGAATCGCTTGAAGAAAACTACGGACAGGGCGTCTATTTCCTTGCCGGTTCCGCGGCTGACCCCGTTGTGCTTGGCGATGACGAATACTTTGTCCTCGGAGACAACCGCAACAACAGTATCGACAGCCGCTATGCCGTAGGCAAGGTGAAGAGAGAACAGATCACCGGGCGTGCCGTTTTCCGCTTCTGGCCCTTCAGTTCGTTTGGCAGTCTGAAAGGCCGGTGACCCGAGGCACTATGGCAAGGCGGACACTGGAAGAAGAGCGCGCGCGGGAATACGCTCTGATGCGCTATGAAAGAGAATATGAGGCGGAAGGCCTGATCGCCGGGATCGATGAAGCAGGCCGCGGACCTCTCGCGGGTCCCGTGGTCGCCGCAGCGGTGATCCTATATCCCGGCGCAGAGATCCTCGGCATCAACGATTCCAAAAAGCTGAGTGAAAAAGCGCGGGAAGCGCTGTATCCGGAGATCCTGGAGCGTTCCATGGCAGTCGGTATCGGCATCGTCAGCGCAGGCAGGATCGATGAGATCAATATTCTTCAGGCAACCTATGAGGCCATGCGAAAAGCGGTTTCGCAGCTTTGCTTTCAGCCGGACGTTCTGCTGGTCGATGCCGTGACGATCCCCGGGATCGGCATCAGGCAGGTGCCGATCATCAAAGGTGACGCGAAGAGCCTGTCGATCGGGGCGGCCAGTATTATTGCCAAAGTCACCCGTGACCGGATGATGCGCGAGCTGGATGAAGTATATCCGGAATACGGATTTGCCGCTCATAAAGGTTATGGGACGGCAGTGCATATTGCGGCATTGAAGGAATACGGTCCCTGCCCGATCCACAGAACCAGCTTTATTTCCCATTTTGTTTGACTGTCCCGCGTATAAAGACTTATAACGGCTTTAAGGGCCGTTTTTCGGCCTCTGAGGGCCATGTTATAAAGCCGTAACCCCCGGAAAGGAAAAATGAACAAACGAAAAGTCGGCGGCCGCTATGAAGAGGCCGCCGCCCTGTGGCTGCAGAAAAAAGGCTGCCGCCTTCTGGAGAAGAACTTCCGCATTCGCAGCGGGGAGATCGATCTCATCATGGAAGACGGCAGCACGATCGTATTTGTTGAGGTGAAATTCCGCGGCGGAAAAGGCTACGGAAGCGGCGAGGAACATGTCGGCAGACGGAAGCAGGAGAGGATCATCCGGGTAGCCCGCTATTTTCTTTTGCGTTATGGTCTGTCAGACCGTTACTGCCGCTTTGACGTGATCTCGATCGACGGGCAGGGCCGGATCACGCATTACGAAAACGCATTTGAGATCACGCAGGAGTAAGACAGCGAGGTCAGACCTTCGAATTCCGAAGGATCAGTTCCTGAAGCTTGGCGGTCGGGGTGATCACGGTCGTGACTGCGACGTTGTGGTTCATGGTATCGATGATCTTGGAAAGATATACGCTCAGATCGGCTTCGATGAACCAGGGCCGCTCATTTAACTGCGGGGTGTGATAGATCAGGTTTGTGGAGACCAGATAATCAAACACACCGTCCTCGTAAGCTTTGTCGAATTCCTCGAGCCCCTCGGTAAACAGCGGGAACGTGACCGCCATGATCACTTTTTTCGCTTTTCTTTCTTTCAGTGCCGCGGCGGCTTCCAGCATGCTCGTTCCTGTGGAGATCAGATCGTCCAGGATCAGGACCGTCTTGTTTTCCACATCCGGGCCGAGATATTCCAGTTCAACGGTAGGATGGCGGCCGTCAGGAAGGGTCACGGTATAATCCTTACGTTTATAGAACATGCCCATGCCGACGCCGATATTGTTGGCCAGGAAGATCCCGCGGCTCATGGCGCCTTCATGCGGCGCGATCACGACGAGTTCGTCCTTGTCGGTCTTAAATCCTCCGAATTTGCGCTCCAGCGCTTTAAGAAGCTGGTAGATCGGAGAGTAGTCGTCAAGATCATGCGTAGGGATCGCATTCATGACGCGGGGATCGTGGGCATCAAAGGTGATGATATTGGCAACGCCCAGATCCTTCAGTTCGTTCAGGGCCACGGCGCAGTCAAGGGATTCGCGGTTTTCACGCTTGTGCTGCCGGCTCATATAGAGGAAGGGCATGATCACACTGACGCGGTGCGCACTGGTCATGGCCGCAGCAATGATGCGCTTTAAATCCTGGAAATGATCATCGGGAGAGTAGTAATGGGTCTGGCCGCTGATCTTGAAGCTCATGGAGTTGTTGGTCACATCGCTGATAATGAACAGATCGCTTCCGCGCACGGAAGAGTGGATCACGCCTTTGGCTTCACCGGAGCCGAAGCGCGGGCAGCTGGCTTCCGCAAGATAGGAAGGGGTGTCATAGCCGCGGCTTGTGACCGTTGGATCGATCGTGCTGTACTTGTTCAGGTAACCGCGCCGCATATCGACGATGGTTTTATCCACCTTTTCGATCAGAGGACGGCAGTTTTCCATGGCAATGATCTTTAACGGCGCGATCGGCTGGCGGTTTTTGAAATAAAACGTGGATTCTTTTTTCATGAGGGACCCTTTCGATGATTTTCTGGTGCAAATAGTAGCACTTTCATCTGGAAATGGCAAGGTAAATATGCTAAAATTAATCCGCCTTCGGGCAGATAGGTTGGTTTTTTATGAAAAAGCATAAAATCATTCAGGTCCTGCCCGGATCGGCAGGGGAAGAACTTGAGATCTTGCCCGGCTGGTACGTGCTCAGTGTCAACGGGACGGAGATCGAAGATATTTTTGACTATAATTATCTCTGCGAGACCGATCACGTCGATCTGCTGGTCGAGACCTCTGAAGGAGAAGAGATCCTTTACGATATCGATAAAGAGGAAGACGAGGATCTGGGCCTGGTCTTTGAAAACGGCCTGATGGACGAATACCGTTCCTGCCGCAACAAGTGTATTTTCTGCTTTATCGATCAGATGCCGCCGGGCATGCGGGAAACGCTTTATTTTAAAGATGATGACTCCCGCCTCTCTTTCCTGCAGGGAAATTATGTCACGCTCACCAATCTGTCCGACAAGGACCTGGACCGCATCATCCGCTACCGCATGGAACCGATCAATATTTCCGTGCATACCATGGATCCGGCCCTCCGCTGCCGCATGCTGCATAACCGCTTTGCCGGAGAAGCCCTGAAAAAGATCGATACCCTGTATGATGCCGGGATCACCATGAACGGGCAGATCGTCTGCTGTCCGGACTGGAATGACGGTGATGAACTGGACAGTACGCTCGAAAAGCTTTCCCGTTATGCGCCCATCATGCAGAGCGTTTCGGTCGTCCCTGTGGGACTGACGAAATACCGGGACGGTCTGGAAAAACTGCGTCCGTTTACTTCAGAAGAGGCGGGGAGAACGATCGATATCATCGAGAAATGGCAGAAGATCATGATTGCGCGCTGCGGCCTGCACTTTGTCCATGCCAGTGATGAATTCTATCTGCTTGCCGGACGGGAGCTTCCGGAAGAAGCCCGCTATGACGGCTATCTGCAGCTGGAAAACGGCGTTGGGATGATGCGGCTGTTCTCGGATCAGTTCGATGCTGCATTAAAGCGTTTCAGAAGCTGCAGGGAAAAACGCTCTATTACCGTAGTCACCGGCATGCTGGCCGCGCCCATGCTGAAGGAAAAAGCGGCTGCCCTGATGACAAAATTCCCCTCCGTGAAAGTCGATGTCGTTCCTATAAAGAATCATTTCTTTGGGGAAAGTATCACGGTGGCGGGACTGGTCACCGGGCAGGATCTGATCGCGCAGCTTAAAGAACACGGCACCGGAGATCTGGTCCTCATCCCCATGACGATGCTTCGGAGCGGAGAGGATGTGTTTCTGGATGATGTTCACGTTTCCGATGCGGAAAAAGCCCTTGGGGTGCCATTCTTTGCCGCGGAATGTGACGGGGAAAGCCTGGTCAGAGCGCTTCTCGGCAAGCGGAAAACAACGGGACCAGAGCAATTCCGTCCCTATGAATTAAAGGAGAAATACGAATGAGCAAACCGATCGTTGCGATCGTCGGCCGGCCGAATGTGGGAAAATCGACCCTGTTCAATACGCTTGCCGGAGAACGGATCTCTATCGTTGATGATAAGCCCGGTGTAACACGGGACCGTATCTATGCGGACTGCAGCTGGCTGAATTACCGCTTTACCCTTGTGGATACCGGCGGCATTGAGCCGGAAAGCGAAAATGTGATCTTTAAGCAGATGCGCGAGCAGGCGGAGATCGCCATGGAGACGGCAGACGTGATCATCTTCCTGACGGATGTGCGGGAAGGCCTTACCGATGACGACAAAAAGGTGGCGGATCTGCTTCGCCGCAGCAATAAGCCGGTGGTCCTCTGCGTCAACAAAGTGGACAACTTTGCCAAATTCGGGAATGATATTTACGAATTCTATAATCTGGGTATGGGCGATCCGATCGGCGTGAGCGCCTCGGAGCGCCTTGGCCTCGGCGATCTTCTGGACGCCGTGACCGCCGGATTTCCGAAGGGCAGCGGCGAGGAAGAAGAGGATGCTCGCCCGAAGGTGGCCATTATCGGAAAGCCGAATGTGGGAAAGAGCTCCATCGTCAACCGCATGTCAGGCGCACGCCGCGTGATCGTTTCGGATATTGCCGGAACCACACGGGACGCCATCGATACCGTCGTCCGCGCCAACAAGAAGGAATATGTCCTGATCGACACCGCCGGCCTTCGCCGGAAGAGCAAGGTAAAAGAGGATATTGAACGTTACAGCATCATTCGTGCGGTGAGCGCGGTGGAGCGTGCGGACGTTGTCCTGCTGGTGATCGACGCGCAAGAAGGCGTCACGGAACAGGATGCGAAGATCGCGGGGATCGCGCATGAGCGGAACAAAGGCATTCTGATCCTGGTCAACAAATGGGATCTGATCGAGAAAACGAATAATTCCGTTAAAGAGCAGACGAACAAGATCCGCATGGTCCTCTCTTTCCTGGATTACGCGGAGATCCTGTTCGTTTCCGCGGAGACCGGACAGCGCTTCCCGAACATTTTTGCCAAGATCGACAGCATTGTGGAAAACTGCAAAAAGCGCGTTTCGACCGGCGTTCTGAACGAGATCATGTCTCAGGCGGTCGCCCTCCATGAACCGCCGTCTGACAAAGGAAGACGTCTGCGGCTCTACTACATGACGCAGGTAGCCGTCGGCCCGCCCACCTTTGTGATCTTTGTCAATGATAAGGAACTGATGCACTTTTCCTATCAGCGCTATCTGGAAAACAACATTCGGGAAGCCTTTGACTTTTCCGGAACCAGCATCAAACTGATCATTCGTGAAAGGAACGAAAAGGAGCAGACATGATAACAAGACTAATTGCCCTCCTGATCGGATACCTGTTCGGCTGCTTTCAGACAAGCTACTTTATCGGAAAGGCCCACGGGATCAACATCCGCGAGCACGGCAGCGGCAATGCCGGAACGACGAATGCATTGCGTGTCATGGGCTCTAAAGCCGGGATCTTCACCTTCCTCGGCGATTTTGCCAAAATGATGGCTGCCTTCCTTGTGGTCTGGCTGATCTTCGGACGGCAGGATCCGGATAGCATTCTGCTGCTGAAGCTGTATACCGGACTTGGTGTCGTCCTGGGCCACGATTTCCCTGCCTTCCTGAAATTTCACGGCGGGAAAGGGATCGCGGTGACCGGAAGTTTATTTGTCCTTCTGGACTGGCGCACCGGGATCGTGGCATTTGTGCTGTTTGTCGGGATCCTGTGGTTCACCTATTATGCCTCCCTGGCAAGTCTTCTGATGGTGACGATCGATTCGCTTTTGTTTATCGTTCTTGTCTCCGCAGGGATCATCTCACGAGGCGTGATCAGGCTGCCGGAAGTGATCCTGCTCATGTGCATCATCTGGCTTCTCGCCGTCATCCTGCACCGGGAGAACCTGAAGCGTTTGTTTAAAGGAACGGAGAATAAAGTCTTTCTGGCAAAGTATTTTGAGCGGAAGGATGAAAAACGCGTGGAAAAGAAGGAGATCCGCAAGGAAAAGAGAGAAGAGAAGCGGCATCCTTGACAAATCATCGTTTCTGTGTTACATCATTACTCGGATTTGAAGATATTCAGATCCAAGCCAGGGGTTGTACTGGTTTCGACGGGGATTCTGAAATACGAGGAGCCATCCGCAGACCGTGACTGCGTATCAAAACGGAATTAAATACAAACGCCAACGATAATAGAGTTGCGTTAGCTGCTTAAGCAGCTTGTCGGCCCGGGGCCACCTGACACCTCGGATCACCGGCATCATGAAGTCGGGGAACTGCCGTCCTTAAGCTTAGCGGGACGGATGGATAAAATGAAGCTACTGAAGTCCGTAGTCTGTTTGTGGACGCCGGACAGAGGGAATGAAAAAGCACAAACTATGATGGTAGAGCCTGGTATGGATGGGTTTTCGGACAGGGGTTCGATTCCCCTCAGCTCCATTTGATTCATCCGATGGAGAGACGCTCCTAAGGAGCAACGAAAAGCTGCGCAATGCGCAGCTTTCTTTTAAAAGAAGAGAAGACAGAAAAACCTTTTATTTTAAGTGGAATTGACTTGCAATCTTGCACATTACGCGTTACAATAGCAAAAATTTATCCACTCATCGCAAAAAGGAGGAGTTCATGGCAACCTTTATTCAGGAACCTGCCCACACATTCAATGAATATCTGCTGATCCCCGGTTATTCGTCCGCACAGTGCATTCCGGCGAATGTATCCCTGAAGACCCCGCTTGTCAAGTTCAGAAAAGGGGCAGAAGAGTGCCCCATCACCATGAATATCCCTTTGGTTTCCGCCATCATGCAGTCTGTTTCAGGCGACCGGCTGGCTGTCGCTCTGGCGCAGGAAGGCGGTGTTTCCTTCATCTACGGCTCTCAGAGCGTGCAGGATGAAGCGGCCATGGTCCGCCGCGCGAAAAGCTTCAAGGCAGGCTTTGTCCGCAGTGATTCGAATATCCGTCCAGATGACACACTGGGCGATGTGATCGAACTGACTGCCCGTACCGGCCATTCCACGATCGCCGTTACTGCGGACGGTACGCCCGAGGGAAAACTGGTCGGTATCGTGACCAGCCGCGACTACCGCGTGAGCCGCATGGCCCTCAGTACGCCTGTGCGCGAGTTTATGACGCCGTTTGAAAAGATGGTGTGGGCGCCGGAAGGCACCTCGTTAAAAGAGGCAAATGATATCATCTGGGAAAACAAGCTGAACGCCCTGCCTATCGTCGATGATCAGGGAAGGCTTTGCTACATCGTGTTCCGGAAGGATTACGAGACCCATAAACAGAATCCGAATGAATTGCTTGACGCGACCAAACGCTATGTTGTGGGCGCCGGGATCAATACCCGTGACTATGCCGAACGCGTTCCGGCTCTTGTGGAAGCCGGCGCGGATGTGCTCTGCATCGACTCATCGGAAGGCTTTTCCGAGTGGCAAAAGATCACGCTTGCCTGGATCCGCGAGCAATACGGTGACAGCGTAAAGGTCGGTGCCGGCAATGTGGTCGACGCGGCCGGTTTTCGCTTCCTTGCGGAATGCGGTGCGGACTTTGTCAAAGTCGGCATCGGCGGCGGTTCCATCTGCATCACCCGCGAGACCAAGGGCATCGGCCGCGGGCAGGCGACGGCGCTTATGGATGTCTGCGCTGCCCGGGACGAATATTTCAAAGAGACCGGCATCTATGTTCCTGTCTGCTCTGACGGCGGCATCGTATACGATCACCATATCACACTTGCCCTGGCGATGGGCGCGGATTTCGTCATGATGGGCCGTTATTTTGCCCGCTTTGACGAGAGCCCGACCAACAAGATCAGCATCGGCGGCACCTATTACAAGGAATACTGGGGAGAAGGTTCGGCCAGAGCGCGCAACTGGCAGCGCTATGACCTCGGCGGCGACAAGAAGCTGTCCTTTGAAGAAGGTGTGGATTCCTATGTGCCCTACGCCGGCAGGCTGAAGGATAATGTGCTCATGACCCTGAACAAAGTCCGCTCGACCATGTGCAACTGCGGGGCACTGTCGATCCCCGAACTGCAGGAGAAGGCCACCCTCACCCTGGTCAGCTCGGTCAGCATTGTGGAAGGCGGCGCGCACGACGTGATCCAGAAAGAAAAGAATACGCAGCTGAAATGATCAACAAAGAAAAAAAGGCGGTGCAGTCAAGCTGCGAGACCTGCCTGAACTTTGAATATGATGAGGAATATGATGAATATTCCTGTGTGATGGATCTGGATGAGGATGATTACGGCAACTTTCTGACCGGAAGGACCGCTTCCTGCCCGTTTTACCGCTTCGGTGACGAGTATCTGATCGTTCACAAACAGATCTGAGGAGTGATCAGATCACAAAAAGAAATACAGATCCAGCGAACAATAGCGGCAGCCAAATCAGGCTGCCGTTATTCTTTGAGCAGATCGAAGGGGGGATTGATGCCAAGCGTATCTTTCATGGTATCCACGGTGCTTTGCAGACCGGGATCGCTCAGCCGGAATGAGGTTACCGTCAGATGTGTTTCGTCACGGAAGGAATATTGCATTTCAGTCAATTCGTTTCCGTATTCATCCGTGATGCAGATGAGATCATCATTGATATGCCAGGATCCGTTTAATCCGCTCACGACATCCGGAGAGAGAAGAGAGTAAAGCCCTTTCCGGTAAGTGATCCAGGCAGT
>CADCPP010000057.1 GCA_902803355.1 uncultured Lachnospiraceae bacterium
ATGGGTAAGCTAACTTATCGTCTTGACTCAAGAAGAAATGGTGGATGCCCCATTCTTGCAGTAGGAATAAGAAAGGAATGTGTTGAGGGTTATGGCAGACTTACAGAGTACTATAACAGACTTGCAGAACTTCGTTCAGGGGAAGAAGTATAATACGATTTATGCTGATCCCCCTTGGCAATTTCAAAACAGAACAGGCAAGGTATGCCAGCCCCACAACGACTGAGAACTGTTACCACTTCAACAATAAGACAAAAAAAGAAAACGGCAGGAAGATCGCATTCGCACTGCATGACTTTCTGCCGTTTGTCTCTGAAGGCTGAGGTAACTAGGGTAACTCGGCCCAAAAATGCTTGAAAACCGTTGTGCCGCAACGGTTTTCGGCGTGGAGCATAGGGGGATCGAACCCCTGACCTCAAGATTGCGAACCTTGCGCTCTCCCAGCTGAGCTAATACCCCGGAGCAACAGTGATTATATCACAAGAATCGGAAAGTGCAAGCGTTTTTTTCAAGTTGCCCAGAAAAATGTCAAATCATTCCTCCGGCTTGTTTTTTCCCCGCAGCAGCATGATGATCCCGATGATCGTAGAGATCACGGTCGCCACATCAAAGGCAAAGGATGTGTAATTTTTGATCGAAATGTCGTAAATGGCAAATAAGGTCTGTCCGAAAATGATCACGAGCTTCAGGACCTTCGTGTCCCTGGTATCCATCATGAGGGTAAAGCTGCCCGCCGCAAGAAAGGGCAGCCAGCCGAGCAGCCCCATCTGATTAAAGAAGGCGGTGATGGCCGCCTGCACGGCGAGAAAGCCCAGTTTGACAGGCAGGGTCAGTCGGAATCTCAGGCTGTACAGATTCCGGATGATGCTGATGATATTGGAGATCGCCGCGGTGACTCCGCCCAGCATCAGATGCGAGATCGTCAGGATGATCCACTGAACGCACTGCGTCAGCAGGATCTTTTTTCGTTCCCGGATCAGGCCGATCGCTACCATCAGGAGGCAGCCGGCAAGGGAAATGATATTGGCCAGAACAATAGGGTTCATGAGTTCTTCTTTCTGTAAGGCCACGGCGTGCCGGGAGAGGCTTCTTCCTGTTCCCGGAAGCTGTAGTATTTATGGACCAGGCTTTCCCAGCCGAGCGCCCTGATATCTTCATAGCGGAGGTTAAAGCGGGCCTTCGTGCGGGTTCCGGTGATCAGAAAGCGGATGCAGTCAACGGCATAGGCATCGATCTCCTTCAGGCTCTCCGTCGTGTTGATCACAGAGAAAAACCAGGCGCTCCAGGTAAGCTCGTTATCGCCGCTGTTTTCCATCAGCTTCCGCTTGAAAATGCGGATGAAGGCTTTGGCCGCCCTCTTCCCTTCAAGGCCGTTTCGTTTGCTCCAGCGGGCAAGCGCGCGCGTCTTGCGGCGCATCTTGGCCTTCAGCTTCACGATGGTGGCGGGTGCGATGTCGATCACGCCGTCCCTGTAGGAAAAGCCGAGAAAGGTCCAGCCATCCTCCGGCGCGAACAGTTCTTCCTTGTCCGGATTCACTTCGAGGCCGGCTTCCTTCAGGAAGCTTCGGATCGTCTCCGCATGCGCCGTCACCTCTTCCCGGCTGTCTCCGAAAACGATGATGTCGTCCGAATAGCGGGCATAGGGGATGCCGCGCTGCGCAAAGATCTCGTCCAGATCCTTCAGATAGAGATTCGCGTAGAAAGAGGCGATCGGTGTTCCGGCCATGATGCCTTTTTCCTCCGTGACCCTCTCTTCTCCGTCCAGCACCTCCGGTTCCTCCAGAAGTGAGGCCAGAAAAGCATAGAGCTTCGGATCATCTGCCAGCACTTCCTGCAGCTGCGGCAGCAGGTGCGGGACCGGCACGGAATTGAAATAGTTGTGGATGTCCGCTTTATAGGCAAAGGCCCTGCTGATCCCTTTGGTATGCATCAGCTTCCGCACAGCATCCTTTGCCGAGCGGCCGGGGCGGAAGGAATACAGACCGTCCGTAAAAAGGCCGTCATATTTGCGGAGAAGCAGCCAGGTGAGAAGCTTGATCACCATATTTTCCGCAGGCGGATAAATGTACACGGTGCGCTTCTTCTGCGAATGCATCTTGCTGATGACCGCGCGCCTTGGCAGCGGAAAGCGCCCGCCCTCCGCGATCCTCTGCGTGACCGGAAGCCAGGCCTTTTCATTGATAAAGCGTCTTAAGTCTTCAGTGTCTGCCCGCGGGATAATCAGCGAGGTCCTGTAACGGTAAAAGGCCTCCCAGACAGCCTGATCGGACAGCTTTTCCAAAAGGGACATAACATCCCTCCTTCTCCGTGCGTCATCTGCCGAAGCTTCGGCTTCTGCACGCTTTTCGGGTACAAAAAAGCAGAAAGAGAAAGCATTAAAGCCCGGAGGATTCCGGGGTGTACCAGACCGTACACGGCTAAGCTGCCTGCGAAGCTTCATCAAAAGCCGTGCCGGGTCCGCCGCAGGCGCCGGGCATTCTCTTTCTGCTCAAAACGGGGCAGAGCCCCTGGTTTTGCGAATCGTGCGATCAGCGATCCAGCGCCTCGCGGATCCTGCCGGTCACGTAGCTGCGGGCATTCCACCAGCCCTGATCGCTGCAGTTCGTGTAGAAACGCAGATACGGGATGCCTTCCCGCTGCGTTTCGCGCCGAAGTGCCTGCGCATCACAGCTCTTCTTCATCAGTTCAACAACAAGCTTCTTGCTGCCGCCCTTTGAGAAGGTGTAGATATCCGAGGAATAATACTTCGGATGGCTCAGCATAAAGCTGTATTCTGAGAATTCTTCGTTGAAAATTTTCTCAAAATATTCTTTATATGTGCCCTTAAAGTCAAACTGGTTCTCATCCTTCGGCATGATCTCGCCCCAGAGGGCATCGGATCGTTCTTCTGCTGCCTCCTGCACGGGAGCAGCGGGTGCGGCAGGTTTTTCTGCGGAAGACTTCGGCGTATCGGCCTTTTCGGCCTCCTTCATGATCTCCCTGACCTTCTTTTCCGCATCATCCATCACGCTCTTCAGCGCGGAGCTTGCATTATTTCCCAATAACTTTGACAGTAGACCCATGGCAGTACTCCTTTCACCGATGGTATTCTTTGGTTAATTATACCGAATAAACCTGCTGTTGCAAAGCTTTTTTTTACACCTGGCATTTTTGCAAAGCAGAAGGCTGCCCATGCCTCAGTTTTCTTCCTCTGCTTTCCGGTCCACATGAATCTCGACCTGCTCCACGATGGGCCCCTGGACCGACATGACCTTCACATGCAGTGTGTCATAGTCAAAGCTGTCGCCGGCTTCGGGGAAGCGGTTCAGCTGCTCCGTGACCCATCCGCTGACCGTGGTATACTCGCTTTCGAAATCCTTCGGTTCGTACCCGATCACCTCAAAAGCGTCTTCAATATTGAGGTCGCCCTCCACCAGGAAGGTGTCCTGGCTCAATTCCTTGTAATCCTGCTCCACTTCGTCGGTCTCGTCGTAGATCTCGCCCACGATCTCCTCCAGGATATCCTCCGTCGTGAGGATGCCCATGGTGCCGCCGTACTCATCCAGGACCACCGCCATGTTCGTGCGGTTTTCCCTGAACTCCTGCAGGATCTCCTTGGCCGGCTTGGTCATGTGGACAAAGACCGGTTCGACCAGCATGCTCTCCACGTCCACCGTCTCTTCCATCAGGACCGCCTTCATCAGCTGCTTGGTCGGCAGGATGCCGATGATGTGATCGATATTTTCCCGGTAGACCGGAATGCGCGAGCAGCTCATGGCATCGGCATCAGCCAGCAGTTCTTCCAGGGGATCGTCGATGTCGTAGGCAATCATATCCACGCGGGGGATCAGGATGTCGCGCGCCGTGATATCGGAAAAGCCGATCGCCGACTTGATCAGTTCACCCTCCGACTCACTGATGACGCCCTCTTCCTGGATGCTGTCCACCACAAGTTCCAGCTCCTCGTCCGTCATGTCCGGGATCTCTTCCTTCGGGGTCCAGAGGGGCGACAGCGCCTTAACAAGGCCGCCGACCACGATCACTATGGGCTTGAACAGCTTCATGAAGAAGCGGAGAAGGCCCGATCCGGACAGCGTGAGAGAATTGGCGTGATCCGCCGCGAGAAGCTTCGGGAATATCTCGCCGAAGATCAGAAGAAGCAGGGTCGCGATGCCGCTCGCGATCAGTTCCGCGTTGGTATTGTCCTTGAAATAATGGCCGGTGCACAGCAGGGTCACCACGGAGGTCGCCGCAATGTTCACCAGGTCGTTGCCTACAAGGATCGTGGAGATCGCGTGGACATAGTCGTCAATGATGCTCTGCGCGCGCACGGCTTTTTTGTCGCCGTCATCGGCAAGCGATTTGATGCGGGCCTTGTTTGCCTGTGCAAAGGCGATCTCCGTCGAGGAGAAAAAGGCCGAAAGCGCGATCAGGAAGATCACAAGAAGAATCAGAAGGGGAACGTTCATGCGCGCGCCTCCTTCTTTTCGTCTTCATCCCAGATCTCGCCCACAAGCTCTTCGAGCAGATCCTCCAGCGTGACCATGCCGAGCGTGCCGCCCCAAGCATCCTTCACGATGGCAATATGCATCTTGCGGCGCCGCATCTCATTGACCAGGGCATAAAGCCCCATGTGCTCGTCGATGTCAAAGGGCGCGACCATCATGCTGCGGATATCCGGAAGCACGCTTCTGTCTTCGATCCGCTTCTGCAGATAGACCTTCGTGTTCAGGATCCCGACGATGTGGTCCATATCGCCTTCGTAGACCGGAAGGCGGGAGTATTTTTCCTCCATGATCTTCTGCACGATGGTCTCTTCGTCATCGTCCAGATCCAGGCCGACCATGTGCACACGCGGCGTCAGCACCTCGAGCACGGTCCGGTCGGTAAATTCCACGGCGGACTGGATCAGTTCGCTCTCATCCGCCTCAAGGCCGCCTTCATCCTCGATGGTCTCGATCATGGTCTGCAGGTCATCTTCAGTGATAGCCGGGCCGTCCTCCGTGTGGAAGAGCTTTTTCAGGGCCTTGCCGAGTCCCATGAAGATGAGGTCCAGAGGAGTAAAGAGGATCATTAACAGGCGCAGGATGCCGGAGAAGGCGCAGGCGCATTCATCGCAGCGTTCCTTCGCAATATTCTTCGGGATCGTCTCCCCGAAGATGAAGATGAGCAGGGTCATCACCACGGTCGCGATGACGGGACCGGCCGCCTGACCGCTCGTCTCGCCCCATGCCTTAACGGCAAAATAGATCGCCAGAACGGTAGCCAAAGAAGTGGCTACGACATGAGCCACATTATTGCCGATCAGGAGCGTGATGATCGCCTTATCGAATTTTTCCAAAACCGTGAGAGCTCTGGATGCGCTCTTTTTGCCGTCGTCAGCCCACGCCTTCAGACGGATGCGGCTGCAGTTTGCGTAAGCCGTCTCCGCGCCGGCAAAGAAGCCGCTGACGAGTACGAGCGCCAGAATAAGCAGAATAGATCGGGGTATACTGTCTGTGTCCATTACGGACAAAACCTCCTAACATACAGGCCGGATGGCCAAAAAGATATTACGAAAATTAATAGTATCATAAAAGCTGCGGAAAATCAAGAGGTTGCTGCTCATATTGTCGGCCCTGCCAGGCAGCAACCCTTCACAGACACGGCATAAGGACGACCGGCTGACGGCACATGCGGCGGTAAGCGCAGGCTCCGGATAAAAACCGCGCATTCCTCTG
>CADCPP010000058.1 GCA_902803355.1 uncultured Lachnospiraceae bacterium
GGATGGTCTGGGTTTTTCCGGGGAAGGGAAAACAGGCGGGAGCCGCCGCTCTGTTCCCGGCAGCACCGCGTTTGTCCCGGCTGTGGCGGGACTGCTGATCGCCGGAGAGATTGTCAGAGATCTGAGTAAGGCGGCTCGTTAGCTGCCGCTGCCTCCGCCGCCGCTTCGGCGGCCTTTGACGCAAGGTCATCGGTATCGAAGCCGCGCAGGGCATCAAAGGGCGCAAAGATCTTGGCGCGCCTGCTGACCTCCATAGAAGGATGACGGATCCGGAACGGATCCGTTTTTTGATGGACCGGACGCCCCTTCTGCAGGACGTCCAGATAGGGGAAACCCTCCGGAAGAGAGGCTTCGCCGAGCGGGGGAAATTCGGAACTGTCTTTCATGATCCTGCCCTCACCCCTGTGCGATCTGCTCCGGATCCAGAACGCCGATGACCCGTCCGATCAGATAGACGGAATCGTTCTCACCGAAGGAGAGATTCGGGAATGCGGGATTTAAGGAGTGCAGGCCGTCCTTTTCGTAGACCTTGAGATAGGTCTCGTTGCCGGAAATGAAGGCGCCGACCTCCCCGTACTGCAGGGCGGGCGCGTTCGGGATGCGGGAGACGAGCACCAGGTCTCCGTTATGGTAAGAGGGCTCCATGCTGTCGCCGTTTACCGGGAAGACGCAGTCGGCACGGTCTACCTGGCGGGAGGCGTAGCAGTACAGCGGGACGCCTTCGGCATCGAATTCCGTGGGGTCTCCGGGACCGGCGGAAAGCGGCCGGCCGTAGTAGATCAGCTTGCGGAGCGAGGCAGGGGCTTCCTGCTGCGCCGCAAGGAGGCTGTCGGTAAGCGTGCTTACCGCGGCCCGGTGGCCTTCGCTGAGCAGGCGGTAGCGGCTGATCAGGGACTGCTCGTCTTCGCTGAAGAAAGAGGCCGGCTCTTCCACGCCGAACAGGTCATAGAAGCTGACTCCGAGCGCGCGGCAGAGGCCGGGAATCAGGGAGATGTCCGGACGGGAGCGTCCGTTCTCCCAGTTGGAGACGGCATTGCCGGTCACGCCGATCTCACGTGCGAGCTGCTTTTGTTCCTTGCCGGTCTTTTCGCGGAACAGGCGGATCCTTGCGCAGATGGCAGGAAGCTCCGGGAAGGCGGCGTTCTGGCCGCCGGCAGGAGCGGCAAGAGGAGTGCGGTCTGCTTTCGGTCTGGGCATGGTCGTACCTTCTTTCACTGAAAATGGATCTGACGAAAGTATAACACATAAAAAATAGGACGTCAAGGAAACAGAACGGAAACGGGCGTATTTTGCTGTGCCGCCCGCCTGACGGCAGTGCCCCAGCGGGCACTGCTTTTTTGTAAAAGCAGGCAGATTCCGGGCGGGAGCCGCAAGAGATTCTGCGCGATCTTCTTGACATCTTCCCTTCGTGACCGTACAATAAAAAAGATCGATTTTTGTTCGCATAAGCCCTTTCCGCACAGACGGGCAGGAAGCCCTGATGGCGCTTAAGGACGCAAAATCTAAATTTATTTCGGAGGGATCATGGATCCGTTTCATCTTGTTTATCTGCCGGTCGGTGTCGGAACATTCCACATGGAAAGCGCGGCAGATCAGTTTGCGCGCTCAGTCCGCGCGCTGCAGGCGATCGATGGTAATGTCATTGTCCCGGAAAGCCCCCTGCTTTCCGTAGAAGCGCTGCGGGAGTTCATTACGCCGCTCCACCCCGATCTTGTTGTTTTTCAGAACCTTACCTTTGCAAACGGCGCCTATATGTCGGAGCTGCTGCGCCGCTATGACGGGCCTGTTCTGCTCTGGACGCTCCGCGAGCCCGTGATCGACGGCGGGCGCCTGCGCCTGAACTCGCTCACCGGCGCCTATTCGGCAGCGCACACGCTGCGGAATTTCGGCAACCGGCCGTTTCGCTATGTGTTCGGCGCGCCGGAGGAAGAAGCAGTGGGAAATGCGGTGCGCGAAGCGGTCGCTGCCGCATCTTCGGCAAAGGCTAAAGCGCCGGCCCGGGAAGAATGCCCTTCGGCAAAGCCTGAAGAAGTGCAGGCGGCAGCGCTCAAAGAGAAGCTGCGCGGCCTGAAGATGGCGGCCGTCGGCCACACGCCCCAGGGCTTCGGCTTCGGCCGGGCGCTGGATGCGGAGCTCATGTACCGCTTCGGCGTGGAGCTGGAATCCATCGAGGTCAGAGAGCTGATCAATGCCGCAAAGGCGGTCTCGGATGAAGAGGCGGCGGACTATCTTGCGCGGACGGAAAATGCCGTCTGCGGCCTGGACAAAACGCCGGAGAAGAACCGTCTGGACCACGCGCGTCTGTACAAGGCATATACCGACTATGTGCGCGCTCACGGCATCGGTGCCCTTGCGTCCCGCTGCTGGCCGGATCTGTTTACCGAATTCGGCACGCCGGTCTGCGCGGTGCTGTCTCTTCTGAACGATGACGGCGTGGCTGCGGCCTGCGAGGCAGATCTGTACGGAGCCCTTTCCATGTGGATCGGCATGCAGCTTTCGGGAGAAGCGGTCTTTTTCGGTGATCCGGTCTCTCTGGATGAGCAGGAAAACACCCTGACCTTCTGGCACTGCGGAATGGCAGCCTGCTCGCTCGCGCGGCGGGATACCGGGGCCGTGATCGGTGTGCACCCGAACCGCAAGATCGGGCCGGCCATGGACTTTGGCTGCGAAGCCTTCCCGGAGGCGACCATCTTCCGCATCGGCCGCGAGCCGGACGGCAGCTTCCGCTTCTTCATTGCGGAAGGCGAGGCGCTCGATAAGCCGAAGCAGTTCATCGGAACGTCGATCGTCATCCGGACGGATGCGGACAGCCGCAGGCTTGCGGAAGAGAGCGTGCAGGCCGGCTTTGAACCGCACTACGTGGTCATGAAAGGCCGTCACGGCGCTGTGCTGAAAGCCCTTGCGAAGCTCTACGGCTTCGCGGTATACGAATATTGAATCTGCCCCTCGCAAGAGGACCTTTCTCAACCAGGCTTCTGCCCCTCGTCAGACAAAAGACTCGGCCTGACCGATCAAAGGAGACCGCATGAACCCGATTAAGATAGATGATCAATGCCTGACACTGACCCTTGCCGGAAGGGTGCTTGTGCTGCACAGCCCCGGGCAGCCTTTTATTACGGCAGTCCGCAAAGAGAAGACCTATGCGGCAAGCTACGGTACGGTCAAAGAGACCGTGACAGAAAAGGAGAGGATCCCGCTGACGGAGCTGCAGCAGGAGGATGACGGCGCGGCCTCAGCCACTCTTGTTTTTTCCGCCTCAGGCCATGTGGTCACGCTGAGCGTGAGCTGGCCGGAA
>CADCPP010000059.1 GCA_902803355.1 uncultured Lachnospiraceae bacterium
GTCAATGCCGGCAAGGGCTTCTACGATTACACAAAGAAATAAGACCCGGCATTTCCTCCCCATATGCCGGATAATACGAAAGGCCGCCTGCCCGTTTGACGCTGCAGGCGGTCTTTTCTTCTTCAAAGATGCGTGAATCCCCTGGCCGGGACGCTTCTCAGCTGTTGTAATAGCGGTCGAATTCGGCGGCGGTGGGGATGCGGGCGATCTCCGCGCATTCCTTCCGCTTGCGGGCGATGTAGCTGCCGATCAGTTCCTCCGGGAACACGCCGCCTTCGGTAAGATAGGCATGGTCCTTTTCGAGAGCATCCAGTGCCGCTTCCAGCGTGGTCGGCAGGCCGCGGAGTTTTGCCTTCTCTTCGTCCGGCAGGGTAAAGAGGTTGAAATCGTACGGGCCCCAGCCGTTCTTCTTCGGATCGATCTTTTTCTTGACGCCGTCGAGGCCGGCCATGAGCAGGGCGGCATAGCAGAAGTACGGGTTGCAGGTCGCATCGGGGTTGCGGATCTCAAAACGCCTCAGCTCCGGCGACTTGGCGTAGGCCGGGATGCGGATGACCGCGCTGCGGTTCGAGGTGGCGTAGCCCACCGTGACCGGAGCCTCAAAGCCCGGGACCAGGCGCTTGAAGGAGTTGGTGCTGGGGTTCGTGATTGCGCAGAGCGAATCGATGTGGGCAAGCAGGCCGCCCATGAAATAGTGAGCCGTGCGGGAGAGGTGCGCGTAGCCCTTGTCATCCGAGAAGACGGGCTTTCCGTCCTTCATGAGCAGCATGTGCACGTGCATGCCGCTGCCGGCCTCGCCGAAGATGGGCTTGGGCATGAAGGTCGCGCTCATGCCGAATTCCTGCGCGGTGTTCTTGATGATGTACTTGATCATCATGGAATTGTCCGCCATGACGGACATTTTGCCCAGCAGCGGTTCGATCTCAAACTGGCCGCCGGCGCCGACTTCGGGATGGTGGTATTTCACCGGGATCCCGGCTTCCTCCATATAAAGGACCATCTGGCTGCGGCACTCGAAGGTGGTATCCGAGGGCTTGGCCGTGTGGTAGTTCTTCTGGTAGGGCACGATGTTCGCGGTCCCTTCCGTATCGCTGTTCCAGTAGGCCTGGTTAAAGTCCACGTGTGCCTCCTGGTGGCTCGCGTCCACGCGCCAGCCGGCTTCATCAAACAGGTAAAATTCGAATTCCGGCAGGATCATCATGGTATCGGCGATGCCGGTGCTCTTCATATAGTCTTCCGCCGCGAGCACGATGTTGCGCGGGTACTGCGGCAGCGGGCGGTTCTTCGGATAATCGATGATCATGGCGTTGCCCGTCATGGACAGCGTGGGGATCTCGCAGAAGGGGTCCACCAGCGCGGTCGTGACATCCGGGATGAACACCATATCGCTTTTTTCGATCACGGCATAGCCGTAATTGGAGGCATCGAAGCCGATGCCGTTCTTCACGGTCTCTTCGCTGAATCTGGCAGCGGGAATGGTGACGTGGCGGTACTGTCCGTTAATGTCCACCATTTTAAAATCCAGCATTTTGATCTCGTTTTCACGAATAAACTGGATCACTTCCTTGGCGTTGCTGAACATAAAGTTCTTCCTCCGACAGCTTACATTTTACCGGGCGTTTCGGCTTCAACCAGTTTACCACTTTTTGCGCCGGAAAGAAAGGCCTGGCCTCTTTTCTTTTCCTGTAAAACACGCTATAATTCTTTCATTGGAAAGGCAGTCTGGAAAATGCCGCGCGGCAAGGCGGCGGCATGGCAGCTTGCGCAAAGGAGCGAAAATGGATCTTTGGCAGTTTAACGACAAATGTGTGCGGCTTACCTGCATAGACGGCGCGGTCTATGAGGGCATCGTCAGCCACAACTCCGCGGACTATAACGAACATGAATTCGGGAGGGAGGAAGAAGGCCTCGAGATGCCCGGCACGCTCTTTTATGCCAGCGACATCGCCTCCGTTGAGAGCCTGGAGGACCGCGAGGAGGGCCCCTGGGGCAAGTTTTCTGCGCCCTTCGGCAGGCTCGAGGAGGAATCGCTCTTCGATCCGGACGGGGATCCCGTTCTTGCCTGCGAGATCCTGGACTGCGAGGAGCCGGAGCACGTCATGAGGATGCTGCGCTGTCTGGGATATTATTCCAATCCGGAGGCCGGCAGAGAGATCCCGGGCAAGGAGCAGCTCCTTGAGCAGCTGCGCGTGCTGGTGAAGTATTCGGATGATCCCGAGGCCGTCAGGATGGCTTCATGCCTGATCGCCGACTGGACGGGAGAAAAGCCTTGATTTTGCACAGGAATTGTTTTGACATCAGCCTCTTGTTGGGCTAAACTGAATTTATCTGAACAACGACACGTCACTTTCCGGAAAACGGATATGAACCACAAAAAGGAGCATCTCATGGACAACACCACAAACAGCGCTCAAAACGGCGCTCCGAAAGACGCAAAGACCGCGCCCAAGGCGCACAAACTGGACAAGCACAATCCCTGGAAGAAGGTCATTATTCTGGCAGTGATCCTGCTGATCGTCCTTCTTGTTACCAATCCCTCGCTGATGTTCTTCCTGCCGGCAGCCTGGCGGGAAAGCATGAAGAATGCTTACAACAGCCTCTTCGGCGACGTGGACCAGATCACGAAGGTCCTGGACATCAAGTGGGTCCGCATCTTCAAGGTGATCGTGATCGTGCTGTTCATGCTGATCGTGAAATCCGTCCTGAAGATCGTGATGGAAAAGATCAAACCGAAGACCCCCAAGGGCGCGAGCATCCACTCCATGGTGAAGAGCTTTTCCGGCTACGCAGTGGCGCTCATCATGCTGATCTGGTGCCTGTCGGCCATCGGCATCAACCTAAGCACCATCTTCGCCAGCATAGGCATTGTCGCCCTGGTCATCGGCTTTGCGGCCGAGAGCCTCATCGAGGACGTGGTCACCGGACTCTTCCTTGTCTTTGAGGATGAATTCAACGTGGGCGACATCATCGAATACAACGGCTTCCGCGGCACCGTGACCAATATCGGCGTCCGGGTGACCTCCATCCAGGATCCGGGCGGCAACATCAAGCTGGTCAACAACTCGGATCTGCGGAACATCATGAACCGCTCCCGCACAAGTTCGAACGCCGTCTGCGACGTTCCCGTTTCCTATGCCGCGAACCTTGCCGGCGCCGAAACGACGCTGAAAGCTATTGCGGCCACGCTTCCGGAAAAATACCCGGAAGTTTTCCGGAGCGTTCCGGAATACCTCGGCGTGCAGGCGCTCGACACCTCCTCCGTCAACCTCCGCTTCATCGCGAAGGTCAATGAAAGTGATATCTACAAGGCGGCCCGCCTGATGAACCGCGAATTCAAGATCGGTATGGATGAAGCCGGCATCGAGATCCCGTTCCAGCAGGTGGTGGTCCATAAGGGAGAAAGCTAAACGGTCCCATGAGACATTCGTACGACCAATCCGAATATATGCGGCCGGACGAGGAATTCAGCCTCCCGCCGGAGCAGTCCGCGACCCTTTCGGGAAGAAGGTACGGCGCGGACCGCTTTGGCGTGCCTTCACGAAAGCTGGCAGAACCCGGAGAGATAGAAGAAGCGGCCATCGGGCCTGTGCCTGAAGAAGGACCCGGCAAGGCGCCGGAGGAGGAAGCTTCTCCTGCCGAGCAGGACGCGCAGCAGACGAAAGCCCGCAGGGAAAAACACCGTCGCTCCCTCCTGCTGCAGATGGCGGCAGCCGCCACCTCGGTGGTGCTGGTCACGAGCTCCTTCGGCATCGATGTGCTCGGCCTTGACGGCCTCTTCAACGACTCGGTGATCCTGGGCGAGGCCAGTACGGAGCATGACTCACCCGAACGCTACGACGATGAGCCCGAGCTGTTGTTCGGCGACATCATGCCTTTCGGCGGCGACCGGATCTTCCCCGGACTGAGCAATGAATGGACCGTGACGCAGGATGCCATGGTAGATGCGCACAACCGCTATATCGTGACGGCAGAATTTACCGAAGGCAGCATGGGTGAGCAGGCTATGGTGGACGGCTTTATCTGGTCCGACCGGAAAGAACCTCAGTTCTTCACCGGGCCCATCCCGATGTCTTTCCCCGGCACTAAAGTCTCGGCGGAAAGCAACGCGATCCGGTATGACGAGAATACCAACACCCTGACACTGCACAATTATCACGGCAAAGGCCTTGTCGTGAACGGCATGGGGCAGGATTTCACCATCCGGCTCGAAGGCGACAACAGGCTTGATGAGTATCTGCTTGTCGGCGGCGGATCGCTGACCATTATAGGCGACGGCGGCATTGTCATCAACGAAGATAATCGTTTCGAATATGCTGTCCATGTGGTCGGACAGTGGTCCGATGCGTATCTGATGCTGGATGGCAGCATTAAGTACAATCTCACCGGACGCCACAGCGCCATCCGGGTGACTTCGACCTGCGCAGAAAAGCCTGTCTGGTATACGGTCCGCGAGGCCTCTAAGGATGTCTATCAGGGACAGCTGCATAGTGAGAATCCCTCGCCGATCACCCGCGACGACAATCACTACTATTCGTGGGTGCTATGCGGCGGCAAGGATCATTCCCTGGTCGTCAAAATCAGCAACGGCTACCATCCCGGCAAAGAAGGACAGACGGAGCCGGTGCAGATCGAGACCGCGCCGGAAACTGAGCCAGAGGTCACAGTCACCAGACTGCCCGTCGGCGGAGATTCCTCCTTCCCCATGCTGCCGAATCCGATGCCGAATGCGGTCGGTCTGGACGGGCAGCACCATGAGAGCAGCATCCTCGCCTGGGAATATCTCGACCGGGACGGCCGGATCTACGGTGACATGAGTATTTTTGCCTATGAGCAGCACCATCCGACGGGCAGGGACGATATCTTCTACGATCCTTCCTCAAATACCCTGACACTGAACAACTTCAGCGGCTCGAGGCTGGATCTGCGCAGTATGGGCAATAGCTTTAAGATCAGATTGATCGGCAGGAACGAACTCTCCTGCGGCATCCAGATGATGGGTGACGTGACCAGCGGCAGCATTACCTTCACCGGGGACGGCTATCTGGCCCTGAACACCAGCCGCCTGTCGACTTACGGGCTCTGGCTGGATGCGGGCAGCGCTCCCGCCTGCGTCATGATCGAAGCTTCGGTCACCATGGATCTCTATGGCAGCCAGGCGATCGCGGTCTGGAACACGACGGCGGACAAGGCCATCTACTACCTGTCCGGTACCGTTGCGGGCGTATATCAGGAATCCGATTACGGTGAAAAGAGCAGCTCGACCGGAGACACAGTCTATGACTGGGACAGCGTTGATGCACAGGGAAATCAGGTCGCGCACCTGCACATCGGCGGCGAGGCACCGCCGGAAACGGAACCGTCTGCCGATCTGCCCGGCCTTCCGATCGGCGGAGACGCGTCCTATCCGAATCTGCCGAACCTAGAACCGGGCGGAACAAGTCCGGACGGCATCAGACGCGCTCCGCAGATCATTTTTTTCGAAACACCTTATGGCAGTGATTTCGAGCAATTTTATCTTCCCGATTACAACATCGGGCCGATGAA
>CADCPP010000060.1 GCA_902803355.1 uncultured Lachnospiraceae bacterium
ACGGCCGATACCCTGCGTCCCTGCCTGCAGATCCTGAAGACGGCCCCCGGCGTGAAGACCGTTTCCTCGTTCTTCCTGATGATCGTTCCGAACTGCCCTTACGGCGAGAACGGCACCCTGGTCTTCGCAGACTGCGGTCTGGTGCAGAACCCGACCCCGGCCGAGCTGTCTACCATCGCGGGCTCCAGCGCCGCCACCTTTGAGAAGATGGTCGGCAAGACGCCGCGCGTGGCACTGCTTTCGCACTCCACCATGGGCTCCGCCAAGCACGATGACGTGACCAAGGTCGTGGAAGCGGTGAAGCTGGCGAAGGAAGAATATCCGCAGTACCTGATCGACGGCGAGCTGCAGCTTGACGCGGCCATCGTTCCGAAGGTAGGCGCCACCAAGGCTCCGAACAGCCAGGTAGCCGGCCGCGCGAACGTGCTGGTCTTCCCGGATCTGGATGCCGGCAACATCGGCTACAAGCTGGTGCAGCGCTTTGCGAACGCGGAGGCGTACGGCCCCATCTGCCAGGGTCTTGCCAAGCCCGTGAACGATCTGTCCCGCGGCTGCTCTGCCGAGGATATCGTGGGCGTCGTGGCCATCACTGCCGTCCAGGCTCAGGCGTAAGAGACCGTTTGTCTTAACGATCCGCATACAAAAAAGCCGCCCCCGGGCGGCTTTTTTGCTTGGTGAAGCATTTATACAGCTTTCTGCTCGGTCATCTGTACAGGACCGATGAGCTGCGGCGCGGCTTCGGTCTTTCCGGGGATCAGCGCTCCGATCATTCCGCCGATCACGGCCGGGAAGACCCAGACGAAACCGAGATCGTACAGCGGCAGCCGGGTGACAAAGGCAAACGGCAGACCAAAGCCGTAGCCCACATCAAGCAGCATGGGAATCACCGCCCCGAGCGCGGCGCCCAGAAAGACGCTGCTCTTCCGGATCTTTTCGCTGAAGAAAGAGAGGAAGATCTGTGTCAGCAGCAGCGGATAGAGAACGGAAAGCAGCGGGCCGGCCAGACGGATCATGGCGGAAATGCCCAGGTTGCTGATGAGCATGCTGAGCACGCAGATGATGAGAACCAGTGTGGTGTACGAAACGCGGTCCTTGAAGCGCCCGGCAAAATAGGAGGCGGCCGAACTGACCAGACCGACTGCCGTAGTCAGGCAGGCAAAGAAGACGATCAGCGCAAGCAGCACGACCCCGAATTTTTTCAGCAGAAGCTCGGTGACCAGCACCACCAGATCCGCGTGCCCGATCTCACCGAGTCCGAGGTTCGACGCCGTTGCCCCGAGATAGGCCAGCCCGCCGTAGACCAGAAAGAGGGCGGCAGCGGCCACGATCCCTGCCTTGCCGATCAGCTTCATCTGCGATTTCTTATCTTCATACCCTTTATCCTGCACGGTCTTCATGATCACGATGGTGATCGCAAGCGCGCCCAGAACGTCCATGGTCTGATAGCCGTTCAGAAAGCCTTCCTTTAAGGCATTCACGCCTGCCTGCGCTTCGGAAATGGAACCGATCGGTGAAAGCACGCCCTTCACGCAGAGCACGGCAATGGTGAGGAGAAGCATAGGGGTAAGATATTTGCCGACGATATCCACGACCTTGCCTGGCCGGATGGTGAGCAGGGCGACCAACAGGAAGAACAGCAGGCCGAAGACCCAGGAACTGACGCCGGGAAAGAGGACGTGCACTCCCATCTCGAAGGTGGTAGCGCAGGTGCGGGGGATGCAGAGTGCCGGCCCCACGATGGCCATCACGATATCCAGACAGAGATAGGCGGCGCGGCGCGGAAGGCGGCCGAGGATACACTTGTCTGTCCCGATCCTGACCATGGCGAGAACCGTCAGGATCGCGAGGCCCGCATCGGCCAGAACAAAAAAGGCCAGAGCAGGGAACCATTTCGTTCCGCACTCCAGACCCAGATAAGGAGGAAAGATGAGATTACCTGCGCCGAAAAACACGGCAAACAGAGCAAAACCGACAACGATGAAATCGCCTTTTCCGGGCCTGCTTTTTCCCATGACAAACCTCCTTGCCGACGCATGGCGCCGCGCTGCAGTGATCGATTATTCAGATACGAAAACAACTTTTTCCTGATAAAAATATAGCAGAGATCGGAAAAACGTGCAAATCGGCGCATTTTTTCTTTGTGAAAACAAAAGCACTTGAAGTTTCACAAAAAGAGAATTCCATGGCTTCCGGAAAAGACGGGACAGACCAGGCCTTCGGCCGGCGGAGGGATCGTGATGAGAAGTTGATTTGTACGAAACGCGGCGGCATCTTGCATTTTAGCCGGGATATGATAAAATCATAGCATCGTGAGGACAGTCAGAAACTGACAAAGGAGGTCCATATGTCATTACAGTTTCGTATTCCGCTGCCGAATGAAGAAGAGATCCTCCGCCGCGCCGCCTGCCGTCAGCCTTCGGAAGAAGAGCGCGGGCTGATGCGGGAATGCCTGCGCGACGCCGGATATCTGATCGATTATCATATCACGGAGCGCAACCGTCCGTTTTCCCTGCTGAAGCAGATGGCAGAAGAAGCTCCGGAAAATTTCTCTCCAGGATTCCTTGTTAATGACCTTAAAGACTGCGATTCTGTGATCATTTTCACGGCATCTCTGGGTGCGGCCATCAAAGAAGAGGTGGAAGAGGACGGGGAGCCGGAAAAAAGGATCTTTTATCAGGCGATCTGCGCGGAACGTCTGGATGCGCTCTGCGAGGCATACTGCGACGTCAAGGAAAAACAGTTGAACGAAGCGGGGGCATATATCACACCGCACTATCCGTTTTTCTGGGAAGGCGTGCAGGAAGATGCCTACACCACCACTCGCGTCATCGGGATCAGTCTGGATCCGCAGTCACACGCACCGGAACGCTGCCGGACCTGCTTTGTGCAGAACTGTCCGAGCCGCAGCGAATAAGTAAACAGGAAAAAGGAAAACACAAATGGCAGGAACAAAACAGGAAACGCCAAAAAAGAAAGACATCATTCTGGCCTCCGGCTCGCCGCGCCGCAAGCAGCTGCTGAAGATGGCCGGGCTGAAATTCAGTGTGGTCCCGGCAGACGTTCCGGAGATCGTTCCGGATGACGTCCCGCCGGAAAAAGAATCGGAGTTTCTGGCCGCCGTCAAGGCAGGCTATATTCTTTCACAAAACAAGAAGGATCTGGTGATCGGCGCAGATACCACCGTGCTCTGCGAAGGACGTGTGCTGGGAAAGCCGAAGGATAAAGAGGAAGCAAAGGAGATGCTCCGCTTTCTGTCCGGCAAGACCCATGAGGTCTATACCGGCGTGGCCATCGTGACGGAAGAAACCAATGAGACCTTTACCTCGGTCACAAAGGTCGAATTCTATGAGCTGACGGATGAGGAGATCGACTGGTATGTCTCTACCGGCGAGCCGATGGACAAGGCCGGCGCGTACGGCATTCAGGGCTTTGGCTGCCGGCTGGTGAAGGGGATCGTGGGAGATTACTTTACGGTCATGGGCTTGCCCATCGCCGAAGTGGCAAGGCGCGTGGAAAAACTGCGGTAAAAAACCTTCCCCTCACGCGGGGAAGGCAGAAAAAAGTCTAACGAAAAGAGGGCAGTCCGATGAGAACTGCCCTCTTTTATGCTTTCTTATTTGCTGATCTCGTTCACGGTCCCGATGAAAATGGGCAGCTCGGTCTCGCAGTCCACGATCATATACAGGAACGGGCGGTCCAGGATGACTTCCTTGGGCGGTTCCATGATGGCGGTTGCGCCCATGACTTCCACGACAGTCACGGCGGCCGCCCGGGTACCAGCCTCACACACCTCGATAAAGGTCTTGTGGATCACATCACCGATGAAGAGCGGCGTATCCTCGCTCATGCCGGAGAAGTCGGCGAAATCGGGACGGGAAGTATCAGAAACAAAGGCGTTGACCATGCCCATATCCTGCAGCCGTGCCTTCAGGGAGGCGGAATAGTCGTAGCTGAACTTCGGCAGGCCGGCGTTCACTTTCGTATGAACAACTCTGCTTAGAACGGAGGAAAGCTTTTCCCCGTCCAGAGAAGCCACAAAGTCATCCAGAGAAACGCCTTCGTCCGGAAGGATCGCCACAAATTTGTAGCCGGCGCCGTCATAGTATTTCGCAAAGCCGGTATAGCCGTTTCCCTTGTAATAGTCGTTCTCCGAGGAATACATCATGTCCACGGTCTGCTTGCTGCCGTCTGCCTTCGTGAAGTCCGCCTGCTGCACGGAATAGTCGGCATAGGGGCTTGCCCATTTTGCGTCAAAGCAGAGGGCATTGATGAGCAGCATGCGGGCGTCTTCGTCAAGGTCCTGAATGACCTCGGTGATCATGTCGTCTGTCTGTTTTGCGACCCAGCCGTTGACCTCCGCCACGGCGGCAGGATCAAAGGGAAGCCTGTAGATGGACGAGTGATACCAGCTGACCGTCTTTTTCAGAAAGTCTTCCCGAACGGAAAAATCCTCTTTGTCGTTGATCCACAGTGAATCGGCGATGGCAAGTCTTGCCTGTACGGAGGAGGGAAGGCTCTTCACATAGGCATACAGATAGGCGTTCAGATCCTCCATGCTCATGCCGTTTCCCAGAACGTCCAGCATCTGCCGCAGCGTTTCGTTTTCCGCACCGTTCGCCGTCATGGCAAGCGCAAGAACGATGGAAAGCGGAGAGACCAGGCAGTTGCCTTGATCCGCGGCGTAGGAGCGGCGGAAGATCTCAGCGGCAAAGCGGTACTGTGACAGGGTAAATGTCTCATCCGCGTCCTTGCCGCTTACCGGATCGGCCGTGATCTCTTCGGTAAGATTGCCGGCTTTCACGACTCCGGGAGATACGTGCGCCGTGGTGCTTTCTTTTGCGGGGGAAGTGGTTTCGGCCTTTGCCGTGCTTTCGCGCGCGGAAGAGGAGGCGCCGGTCTGTGCGGGACTCTGCCCGCAGGCGCCTAAAGAAAGCAGCATACTGATCATAAGGACAGATGCCGTAATACGATGAATGAGGGTTTTGCGGTTCATGGATATCGTCTCCTTTGCAGGTGTCAGCGGCTGGTGTCGCTTCTGAATATCATACAGATAAGGGCAGAAAAGTGCTTCAGTTTATAAAAATTTTATTTTTTCGCAAACCCTGGGATCCGGCGGTGTTTTGGCCTTCTTCCCGGCTTTGCAGACATCTTCCCGGCTTGCATTTCCGACTTTACAAACCACCTGACTTGGGATAAAATATAACCATCTATGGGCAGCCATAGGTTATTTGTGATGGAGGTCGAACTTCGTGGCATCAGGTGCGAAGACAAAAACAGCGAATAAAAAGACGGCGGGGAAGAAGAGCACAGGAGCAAAGCGCTCCTCTTCAGCTGCGTCTTCATCAAAAAAGAGCAGCGCGGCAAGGCGGAAGGAAACACTGGCAAAGCAGCAGAAGAAGAGGGAGATCCGCAACGATCTGATCCTTCTGTTTGCCATGGTGATCACTATTCTGCTTTTCCTTGCGCTATTTGACCGGATCGGCGCCCTGGGGAGAGTGCTGGCCGCCTTCGAGTTCGGGATCTTCGGCTCGCTCGCTTACGTCTTTGCCTTTTTTATTTTGCTGGCCGCGATCTATCTGATCTACAGGAGCGAAGCGTATCCGCTGCACAGCTGGGGCAGAGTGCTGCTGGCCTTTGTGATGCTGACGCTGCTGGCCGGGATGTTTGAGCTTTCCGGCAGCAAAGGCTCGCTGCTTTCCTCGCTTGGCGCTTACTATCGGCAGGGCAAGGTCCTGCGGCTCTCGGGCGGCTTTTTCGGCGGCTTCTGGTGCCGTCTGCTGGTCCCCGCGCTGGGAAAGGTAGGCGCCTGGATCGTCTGCATCGCCCTGTTTTTAGGCTGCCTGATGCTGATCCTCGGCAGAGCGATCTTTACGGGGCTCGGACGCCGCGGCGGCAAAGTCGTGAATACCATTAAAGAAGAAAGCACCCGCTATAAGAGCGCGGCAGAGGACAGACGCCTGAAGGCGCAGCTGCGCGTGGAAGAGCGCGAACGCGCAAGAGCGGAAGAAAGAGCGGCCAGGGCCAAAGCGGAAAACGAGGAACGGCAGGCTGTACTCGCGAAGATCGCGGCGCAGCAGGAAGCAAGACGCAAGGCGGAAGAAGCTTCGGCGAAAGCGCAGCCGGTCCGTCTGAATGAAGTCCGGACCAAAGAGCCGAAGCCGCTCTTGCGCGGCCAGCAGGAAAGCATGCTGAAGGCGCAGGCCGAAGAACGCGCCCGCGCGCAGATGAAGGCAGATGCGGACCGCAAGTATGCCGAAAAGTCTTCCGGCTGGCAGCAGGGCAGCTTTACCGATGACAGCCCACTGGTCAGCGCCAGTCCCTTGAATGAACTGATGCAGGAAATGGATCAGGCGTCGGGCGTGAAAAAAGAGACCCGCACCATCCGGGAGATCGAACGGCTGGATGAAAAAAAGAGCGCGCCGGGAACGCAGCGCGAGTTATATTCGGACGATGTCGTGATGAGCGGCCGTGACCATATGCTGGCTTCGGACTACAAGGCGACCGGGCGACCCACTCAAAGCTACGGAAACCGCGCGGCGGCAGCCGTTGCCGGAGAGGTGCTGGCAAAAGAGACTGCGGAAGCGGAACGCGCCGGCGGAAAGACTCTGGCGGGAGCTGCTGCAGGCAGCGGCGCCGTGAAGGCCGCAAGGCCCGACCTGCGCATCCGCTACAGCCAGCCCGATGCCGGGACGGCGTTCGGAGAAAGTGAGATCCTGGAGCGCGAAGCCGCAGCAGCCTCCGCATCGGCGGGAAAATTGCCTTCAGCTTCGGCCGGGCGGTCCATCGTGGCTACCGGCAGGGAAGAGGCAGAGGAAGTGTTTGAAGATCCGCGCGAAGTCGTTGCCCGGCTTTCGGAGACCGGAAAAAATACGGTGGCCACCTCTGCGGACTCGATCTGGAATACGAATAAAGAACGGAGCGGCTCCGGAAGCGCGACCTTCACGGAAAGCGGAAAAGCTGCAGAGCCTGCAGCAGCGCCGGCGAACCGGCCTTCAACCAGGACGTCGGCTCCCGGAAAGAGCGGTGAAAAGTCTGCAGCGGAAAGCAGCGCATCGGCCACGCTTCCCGCTTCGCCCGCGCCGAAAAAAGAATACAAGCTGCCTCCGGTCAGCCTGCTGTCCCGCGGCAAGAGCAGCGGCGGCATGAAAGAGAGCGACCTGCGCCGCACGGCAAAGGTCCTGGAAGATACCCTTGCGGAATTTGGTGTCGCGGCCACGGTGACCGACGTATCCTGCGGTCCGTCCGTGACGCGTTATGAACTGAAGCCGGAACAGGGCGTGCGGGTCAGCCGCATCGCGTCCCTTTCGGATGATATCAAGCTGGCGCTTGCGGCTACTGAGATCCGCATCGAGGCACCCATCCCGGGCAAATCCGCGGTCGGCATCGAGGTGCCGAACAGCGAAAACCAGACCGTTTACCTGCGCACGCTGATCGAATCGGAAGAACTCGCCAAGATGCATTCCAAGATCGCCTTTGCCGTTGGCCAGGATATCGGCGGCGCCATGGTGGTGGCGGATCTGGCGAAGATGCCGCACCTTCTGATCGCCGGCGCGACGGGCTCCGGCAAATCCGTCTGCATCAACTCCCTGATCTTAAGCCTGCTCTACCGCACCAAGCCGGACGAAGTGCAGATGATCATGATCGATCCCAAGGTCGTGGAGCTGAGCGTCTACAACGGGATCCCGCACCTGCGCATCCCCGTGGTGACGGATGCCAAGCTGGCGGCGGACGCCTTAAACGGCGCAGTCAAGGAAATGACAAGGCGCTACAAGCTCTTTGCCGACCTCAATGTGCGCGACATCAAGGGCTACAATACGAAGATCCGGGAGAATCCCGAAGAATATGAAGGACAGGAGATCCTGCCGCAGATCGTCATTATCGTGGACGAATTTGCGGATCTGATGATGGTCTCCAAGCAGGACGTGGAGCAGTCTGTCTGCCGTCTGGCGCAGCTCGCCCGCGCGGCAGGCATTCATCTGGTCCTGGCCACGCAGAGGCCTTCGGTCGATGTCATCACCGGCCTGATCAAGGCCAATATCCAGTCGAGGATCGCGCTGGCGGTGTCCTCCGGCGTGGACTCCCGCACCATCATCGATATGAACGGCGCGGAGAAGCTTTTGGGCAAAGGCGACATGCTCTTTTATCCGACCGGCTATCCGAAGCCCGTGCGCGTGCAGGGCTGCTGGGTGAGCGATGACGAGGTGGCTGCGGTGCGCGATTTCTGGGCGAAGCAATGCAGCATCAGCGATGAGGATATGGCCAAACAGAACCGCAGCTGGATGAACGATCCGGTGGAGCGCGAGCACCCCGTGGAGGATGAGCGCGACGAGCTCTTCATCAAGGCGGCGGACTATATCATCGACAGTGAAAAAGCATCCATCGGCAACCTGCAGCGCATTTTCCGCATCGGTTTCAACCGGGCGGCACGTCTTATGGACCAGCTGGCGGACGCCGGCATCGTCGGCAAGGACAACGGCACGAAATCCCGTGACATCATGATGGACAAAGTGCAGTTCGCCGACTGGAAACACGAAAACGGATACGAGTAATTCAGCGCTCCGCCTGATGGCGGAAGCCTGTGAGATCAATTTGGGGGAAACAGTATGTATTTGGCAAAACTTCTGGAAAAGACGGAATATACGCTGGTGCGCGGAACACTGGACCGCGAGATCGGCTCTCTGGTCTATGACTCGCGCAAGGTAGAGGAAGGCTCGCTTTTTGTCTGCATCAGCGGAACAAAGGTGGACGCCCACTT
Source organism: uncultured Lachnospiraceae bacterium (assembly GCA_902803355.1). Taxonomy (GTDB): domain Bacteria; phylum Bacillota; class Clostridia; order Lachnospirales; family Lachnospiraceae; genus UBA6987. The sequence continues at coordinate 8,756 of CADCPP010000060.1, forward strand.
CTTCCTGGCGGACGTGGCCCGCAACGGCGCCGCTGCGGTCGTCATTGAAAAGCCCTGGCTGGAGCTTTCCGAAGTCATCCGCCGCGCGCTGGTCGATGCCGGCGTGACGGTGCTGCAGGTGGGGCAGGCCCGCGCGGCTCTCGCTTCGCTGTCTGCGACATGGTTTGATTATCCCATGGAGAAGATGACGGTGGTCGGCGTGACCGGAACAAAGGGAAAGACTACGGTGACGCACATGATCGCGAGTATTCTGGAAGCCGCCGGAAAGAATCCCGGGATCATTGGGACCAACGGCGTCAGGATCAACGGCGTACATTACAACACCACCCTGACGACGCCGGAATCCTATTCTCTGCAGTATTATGCCGCTCAGATGGTGAACGCCGGCGTGGACAGCGTGGTCATGGAGGTCTCTTCCTCCGGCCTGAAGTTCCACCGCGTGGACGGCATCACCTTTGATTACGGCGTATTCACCAACCTGAGCCCGGACCATATCGGCGGGCTGGAGCACCCTGACTTTGCCGATTACCGGGCTTCCAAGGCCATGCTCTTTCGGCGCTGCCGGGAAGGCATCCTGAACGCGGACGACGAAAACTATCTGGCCATGGTGAAGGACGCGACCTGCAGGATCATCACCTTCGGCGCGGATCCTTCCGAGGATTACCGTCTTACGGAAGTCAAGTATGAAAAACGCAACGACAAGCTCGGCTGCGATGTGAAGGTGGACGGCAGAAACCATCTGGAATTCTTTGCCGACATGCCCGGCCTCTTCAATGTGTACAACGCCATGGCGGCTGCCGTGACGGCGGACCGCATGGGCATCCCGGCGGAGGCGATCCGTCAGGGGCTTGCGGACGTGCGCGTGGACGGCCGTATGGAAGAAGTCTATTCCAACGGCGACTGGTCGGTCATCGTGGACTACGCGCACAACGGTCTGTCTGCCCGCACCCTGCTGGAGACCCTGCGCAGCTATAAGCCGAAGCGTCTGGTGGTGGTGTTTGGCTGCGGCGGCAACCGCGATCCGCACCGCCGTTATGAGATGGGCGCGGCCGCGGGCAAGTACGCGGACCTCTCCATCATTACCGAAGACAATTCCCGCTATGAAAAGCCGGAAGAGATCATTAAAGATATCCACATCGGCTTTGACCCGACCGGATCGGACTATGTCGATATTCCGGACCGCCGGAAGGCCATCCGCTATGCCATCGAGCATGCGCAGAAGGGCGATATCATTGCCGTGATCGGCAAGGGCCACGAGGACTACCAGGAGATCGAAGGCGTGCGCCATCACTTCTCTGACAAGGAAGAGATCCTGGAAGCCGTGAAGCTCCTCTACGGCGAGGGCTGAAAGGACCGATCAAAGGGCGCGGAGCCGGCCGGCTCCGCGTTTTTCAGGGAAAGGACAGGAAAAATCATGGAGTATACTGCCGGAAAGATCGCGGAGATCACCGGGGGCAGGCTGCTTGCCGGCGATCCGGACACGCGGCTGCATCATATTTCTTTTGATTCCCGTACCATGCAGGGCGAGGATCTGTTCGTCCCCACGGTAGGGGAAAAGGTGGATGGCCACCGCTTCATTCAGAGCGCCTTCGCAAACGGTGCCGCCGCGACCCTGACAGCGCGGGAAGATGTGCTGCCGGAAAAGGCCGGAGAGGATGGTCACGCCTATATTCTGGTTGACGATACGATCGCTGCCCTGCAGGCGATCGGCCGTTTCCACCGCCTGCATGCGTTAAAGATGCCTGTGATCGGGGTGACCGGAAGCGTGGGCAAGACGACCACGCGGGAGATGACCATGGCGGCGCTGTCCGCGGGCGGCCGGGTGACCGGCTCGAAGGGCAACATGAACAGCCAGCTGGGGGTCCCGGTCACGCTCTGCCACATGGATGAGACCGCGGATTTTGCCGTGGCGGAGATGGGGATCAGCCTTCCCGGCGAGATGGAAAAGCTGGTCTCGATGGTTCGCCCGGATATTGCGCTGGTCACCAATATCGGCGTGGCGCATATCGAGAATTTAGGGAGCCGCGAAGGCATCCGTGATGAAAAGATGCATATTGCGGATCTTCTGCCGGAGGGCGGCTGCGCGGTCCTGAACGCGGATGAGCCGCTGCTTGCGGGATACCGCGGCGGCCGTTTCCGCACGCTGTATTACGGTCTGGGACCGGAGGCAGAGGTCTTTGCAAAGGATCTTGTCTTAGGAGAGACCGCTTCCTTTACAGCAGTCTTCCCCGCGTCCCTGTTGGGCGCGGCAAAAGAGGTCCCGGTGCAGCTTTCCGTTCCGGGAGAGCATCATGTGATGGACGCGCTGGCGGCTCTTTCCGTGGCGGCAGTGCTGGGCGTGGACCCAGACGCGGCGGCTGCGTCTCTTGCTTCCTACGGGGGCTTTGCCGGCCGCTTTGAGCGGATCCCGCTGGGCGATCTTTTGCTGATCGATGACTCCTACAACGCGAATCCGGTATCCATGAAGGCTTCCCTGGCCTCGTTTTCTCATGTCGGCGCAAAGCGCCGGATCGCGGTGATCGCGGACATGCTGGAGCTTGGACCGGATGCGCCGAAGATGCACCGCGAGGTGGGCGAATTTGCCGCATCGCTGCCCATCGATCTTTTTGTTACCGTGGGCGATGCCATGAAGGAAGCGGATGCTGCGCTTGCCGCTGCCGGAAAGACGATCCTTCACGCGGATAACGCGGAAAAGGCCGCCTCTCTGGTATGTGAACTTGCTGCCGCGGGCGATGCCGTTTTGCTAAAGGGCTCGCATTCCATGGGTCTCTCCGCCGTACGGGAAGCGCTCAGCTCTGCCCTATCTCAATAGTAAAGAAACTCTGTTTATTAGTATAACTTTCCTTTAGAAAGCCTGATCATGCCAAAATACGCGGATATCATCGTAAATATTTCCCGGGAAGAGCTCGACAAGACCTTCCAGTACCGCATCCCCGATGAGCTTTCGGAGATCGTGGTGCCCGGCAGCAAAGTCGAGATCCCGTTCCATAACCGGCCCGCTGTGACCGGTTATGTGATCAGTCTTTCCGATGAACCGAAGATCGATGAGACCCGCATCCGCAAGATCAGCGGCCTCGCGAAGCGTTCACTCACGGCCGATGATACCATGATGGCGCTCGCCGCCTGGATGAAGGAAGCCTACGGCTGCACGCTCAATCAGGCGTTAAAGACGGTGCTTCCGGTCAAAGGCACCATACGGAAGGGAAAGACGCGCGTGCAGTCTGTGCCGCTTCCCTCGCAGGAAGAGCGGGACGCCTATACGCAGGCGCAGCTGAACCCGGAGCAACAGGAAGCCGTGAGCGGCTATGCACAGGAGACGGAAGGGCAAAACCGCCCCTGTCTCTTATTCGGTGTGACCGGCAGCGGCAAGACGGAAGTCTATATGGAGATGATCCGCCGCTGCATCGAAGGCGGAAAGCAGGCCATCCTGCTGATCCCCGAGATCGCGCTCACGTATCAGAACGTGAAGCGTTTTTTCCTTCGCTTCGGCGACCGCGTGGGGATATTGAACTCCCGCCAGTCCGCAGGTGAGAAATATGAGACGGTCAGACTGGCAAAGGAGGGAAAGCTCGATCTGGTCATCGGGCCGCGTTCCGCCCTCTTTGTCCCCTTCCCCAGGCTCGGCCTGATCATTATCGATGAGGAGCATGAGCATTCCTATCACAGCGATCTGACGCCGCGCTATCACGCGCGGGAGGTGGCGGAAAAGCTCTGCGAGCTGACCGGGGCATCGCTCGTGCTTGGCAGCGCGACCCCTTCCCTGGAAAGCTTTTCCCGCGCGGAAAGCGGGCAGTACCGCCTGCTGCAGCTTCCTCACCGTGCGATGGCGGACGCGAAGCTGCCTCAGGTCTATGTGGCGGATCTTCGGGAAGAACTGAAGGCGGGCAATAAGAGCGTCTTCAGCCGTCTGCTGCGGGAAAAGATCGAAGACCGGCTGGAAAAGAAGGAACAGATCATGCTGTTTCTGAACCGGCGCGGCTACGCGGGATTTGTGAGCTGCCGCTACTGCGGGAAGCCCATCGTCTGCCCGCACTGCTCCATCTCCATGACCTATCACCGGGACGGATCGCTGCACTGCCATTACTGCGGCTACAGCATCCCCTTCCCCGAGACCTGTCCGTCCTGCGGCTCGCCCTATATCGCGGCGTTCGGCACCGGTACGCAGAAGGTGGAAGCCATCGTGCAGAGGGAATTTCCGAAGGCGCGCGTGCTGCGCATGGACGCGGATACGACCACGGGAAAGAGCGGTCACAGCCGCATTCTGGATGCCTTCGGCAAGGATGAGGCCGATATCCTCATCGGCACGCAGATGATCGTGAAGGGACACGACTTTCCGCGGGTGACCTTAGTGGGCGTGCTGGCGGCGGATCTGTCTCTCTATGCCCCGGAATACGATGCCGCGGAGCGGACCTTCCAGCTGCTCACCCAGGCTTCCGGCCGTGCAGGCCGCGGAAGCCGTCAGGGCGAGGTGGTCCTGCAGACCTACATGCCGGAGCACTATGCGGTGCTGAGCTCGGCCGAGCAGGATTATGAAGCCTTCTACCGCGAGGAGATGGCGTTTCGCCGCCTGATGCACTATCCGCCGGCAGGAGGACTGCTGATCGCTTCGGTGAGCGGCCCGGATGCTGCCGGGACCGAGCTGAAGACCAAAGCGCTGCGGGAAGTGCTGGAAGATACCTTCCTGGAACAGGCGCCGCTCATCACCGGGCCCGCAGAGGGGACGGAGTTTAAGCGGAAGGATGTGTTCCGCCAGCAGCTGCTCATCCGGCATCCGGACGCGGCCGTGCTGCGCAAAATCAGAGATTACGCGGGGCATCTGCTCGGCGATACCATACAGTTTGACCTGCAGTAGCTTTGGAAAAAGCGGCGGAAAAAGCAATCAGAAAGGACCGGCAGACGTTTTGCCGGAAGAAAAGAATGGCAAGCAGAAAGATCAGAACCATGGGCGATGAGATCCTGCGCAAGGTGGCAAAGCCGGTCACGGAGATGAACCTGCGCAACAAAATGCTCATCAAAGATATGTTTGAGACCATGTACAAGGCCGAAGGCGTGGGTCTTGCGGCACCGCAGGTGGGCGTCCTGAAACGGATCTTCGTGATGGACTGCAGCGCGGACAAAAGCCGCGCGATGGCCCTGATCAACCCGGAGATCCTGGAAACGGAGGGAGAGCAGACCGGCGATGAGGGCTGCCTTTCCGTGCCCGGCAAGCATGCAACGGTGACGCGTCCCATGAAGGTCACGGTGCGTGCCCTGAACGAGCAGATGGAAGAGTTCACCATGACGGTGGAAGGCCTGGAGGCCCGCTGCGTCCTGCATGAGAACGACCACCTGGACGGCATTCTTTATCCGGATAAGGCCGATGGGCCTCTGATCGACAACGAAGCGGAAGAGGAATAAGCTTGTCAGAGGAGAGAAAGAACGCGCTCCGGCCGCCTTCCCCTCGTTACAGCAGCATTCCCGCAAGCCCCGCCGCCGAAAGGTACGGGGCAAACGGAAACGCCTGATCGCCCTGCTTTCTGCACAAGCAGATGAGTGCCTGCGGCAGCGCGAGCAGGCAGGCAAGAAAGAGCATGCGCAGCGCGCCCGGAAGACCGAGATGAAGTCCCAGCGCCGCCGCGAGCTTGATGTCGCCCCCGCCCAGAACTTTTTTCTTCCATGCGGATTCCAGCAGCAGGGTGAGCGGCAGCAAAAGCAGCAGCATGCCGGCGCCGCCGGGCAGAACCTCGAAAAGAAGCGTGCGCAGAGCAAGGAGCGCGGCAGGCTCGCAGGCCGTCTCCCACGCGGAGATCAGCCGCAGCAGAGACAAAGCGGCAAGAGGGAGCAGCAGCCCGTCCGGCACCCGCCTTTTGCGGATATCGGAAAGGCTGATCAGCAGCAAAAGAGGCGCCGCGCAGAAACGGCGAAGCAAAGAAACGAAAAGAACCAGCGTCATGCCTCGATTATACCGGACGGACGCCTTTTTGTTCCCGCCCGTCTGTGCAACAAATGTCACGTTCTGTACGCAGATCCGCGCAGGCCCGCAGGAAGGACCAGCCAGGAAGAAACGGAGAACCTGCCTTCGGCAATCGAGAAAGGAAGTTCCATGTCCACTTATGTGATCGGAGATATCCACGGAGAATATGATCTCTTCCTGCAGCTTCTGGACAAGATAAAACTGCGGGATCAGGATACCCTTTATGTGATGGGAGATGTGCTGGACCGCGGGCCGCATCCGCTTAAGGCCCTGCTGAAGCTCATGGAGATGCCAAACGCCTTCTGCATGCTGGGAAACCACGAATGGATGGCGCTCGAGTGCCTGCCCTTTCTGATGGAGGAGATCACGGAAGAAGCGGCAGAGCGCCTGGGAGAAAAGCAGATCAAGGCGCTTGCCTCCTGGATGCAGAACGGCTGCGGAACTACGCTGGAAGAGTTTCGGAAACTGGACCGGGAGACGCAGGAGGAGGTGCTGGATTATCTGAAAGATCTGCTGCTCTATGCGGAGGTCGAGGCAGGAGGCAAACGCTTTTTCCTGGTACACGCGGGCCTGAACGACTATGCGCCGCAGAAGCCGATCGAAGCGTATTCTTTGTTTGATCTCATCTGGAAGCGGGCAGACTACAGCCGGCGGATCATCCCGGATAAAACGCTGGTGAGCGGACATACCCCTACGCAGACGATTACGGAGAACCCGCGGCCCGGTTTTGTCTACCGGGGAAACGGTCATCTGGCGGTGGACTGCGGGGCTGGTTTTACGGGAGGACGGCTGGCCGCGGTATGCCTGGAGAGCGGGGAAGAATTCTACGCGGAGAAAGAATAGAAAAGCGCTGTCATCAGCGCTTTTTTCTATGTTTTAGCGCAGAGGAATCAGGGAAAAATCCTCTTGTTTTTTAGCTCCTCTGTGTTATACTGATCATGCGAATATCTGCGCCGATCCGGGAAAAGGACGGCCCAAGGAGGATAAGAATGAAAGTTTTAGTCATCAACTGCGGAAGCTCGTCTCTGAAGTATCAGCTGATCGACAGCGTGACAGAAGAAGTCATGGCCAAAGGCCTGTGCGAGCGTATCGGCATCGACGGGAGACTCACCCACAAGCCTGCTTCCGGCGGAAAATATGAATACAATGACCCGCTGCCCACCCATGTCGAAGCGGTGGCTTCCGTGCTGGCGAAGCTGACCGACCCCGAAGTCGGCGTCATTAAAGATCTGTCCGAGATCGGTGCTGTCGGTCACCGCATCGTGCACGGCGGCGAAAAGTTCAAGGCTGCGACCCTGCTGACCGAAGAAGCCCTTGTCGAGATCGACAAGTGCAGCGAG
>CADCPP010000061.1 GCA_902803355.1 uncultured Lachnospiraceae bacterium
GAACGTTCTGTCCAAGACGGCCCACAAGGGTCTGCAGGATGTGGCCATGGTCATCTGGCTGCTGGTCGGCATCGGCATCCTGGTCCGTGCGGTCATGCACCCGGCCACCAAGGCTGTGCTGCAGCCCATGCTGCAGGCGATCATGCCTACGAGCCGCATTCCGTTCATCCTGTTCTTCGCCCTGCTGGCACCGCTGTCTCTGTACCGCGGCCCGCTGAACCTCTTCGGCATGGGCTCCGGTATCTGCGCGCTGCTTGTTACCGCCGGCATCTACACGCCGCTGCAGGCCATGGGCGGCTTTGTGGCTTGCGAACGTCTGCAGAGCGTCGGCTGCCCGACCAACTCTCAGAACGCCTGGACCTGCTCTTATGTAGGCCTTGATGTCAACGATGTCACCAAGAAGCTGCTGCCTCCTCTGTGGATCATGGCGGCTGCCGGTGCCTGCGTTGCAGGATTCCTGTATCTGTAACTCATTTTTCCGCGGGGTGCGCCTTAGCCGGCGCATCCCCGCTCTTTTTGCCGGACTTCTCCCCCGGTCACGGCAGAAAAGAAAAAACGCGAAAAGCGTGGAATCATCATTTGTGGGATGCCGGCCTTCCCAATTCAGAGGAGGGCTGGTCTCTCACGCAATGTGAAAGTGAAACGAAGATGAAATTTGAAAAGCTTCTGAAAGAAAACCCCTTTACTCTTGTTGTCTCCCTGCCGAACAATCATCTGGATCTGGCCAAGGCTGCGCTGGACGCCGGCGCCGATGCCGTCAAGGTCCATATCAACGTTCTTCATGCCGCAAGCGGCAACCTCTTCGGCGATTTTGAACACAACCGTCCCTTCCTGACAGAGCTGGTGAAGCTTGCCGGGGAAAAGCCCGTGGGTGTAGTCACCGGCGGCGCGGACGCCCATCTGACCAAAGCCGAGCTGCCCGAATTTGAAGGCATCGGCATCGATTTTATTTCCTGCTACAGCGAACACCTTCCGGTCTTCATGCTGAAATCGCAGAAGCTGACGAAGATGGTCGCGATCCATGATACCTATGACGAGATCCTCAGCGCCGTTAAGGATTCCGAGATCCAGGTTGTGGAAGCCAGTATCATGAAGACTACCGAATACGGAAAACCCTTACGTTATTTTGATGTATTGCAATATCGGAAGATCTGCCAGGCCGTCAAGCAGCCTGTGCTGATCCCTACGCAGAAAGGCATTCTGCCTGAGGAAGTCTTTGCCCTGAAAGACGCCGGCTGCAAGGCCGTCATGATCGGAGCAAACGTGATGCGTGACCAGAGCGCAGACGCCTGCTACGAAGCGACCCTGGCCTTCCGCAAGGCTGTCGATGCCCTGAAATAAAAAGGAAAACAGGATGAAAAACTACCGGTGTGATATTGCGGTGATCGGCGGAGGACCCGCCGGCGTATGCGCAGCGCTTGCTGCGGCAAGAAGCGGGGCGAACGTCCTGATCATCGAACAGTACGGCGTGCTGGGCGGCATGTCCACCATGGGACAGGTCGCGCCCTGGATGACGTTCCACGACATGAACGGCGTTCAGGTGGTCAGGGGCATTGCCCAGGAGATCGTTGACCGTCTGAGTGAGAGGGGCATGTGCCGCGGGCATGTGCGCGATACCATGGGCGAGACCTGGAGCGTGACCCCCTTCGACAACGAAGGCTTAAAGCTCGTGCTTGCGGAGATGTGCTGCGAGGCAGGCGTCTCGCTGCTGTTCCATACCTTTGTCTTCGGCGTGGAGACCGAAGGCGGCCGCATCAGTGCGCTGAAGGCCGCCAATAAGGACGGAGAAGTCCGCATCTGCGCGAGGGTCTATATCGACGCGAGCGGCGACGGCGACATCTTTGCCATGAGCGGCTGCTCTATGGAAAAAGGCCGCGAAGGCGACCACCTGATGCAGCCCTGCACCACGAACTTCTCCATGTACAATGTGGACTTTGCGAAGATCCGCGATTTCATGCTGGCGCATCCGGAGGATTTCCACGACAAGACGGATATGACCGCCATGCGCGAGGAAGGTGCCCTGCCTGACTGTGTTTCCGGCTTCTTTGAGGAGTGGAAGCGCGGACAGGAAGAGCTGGACATGCATATCCTGCGCGAGAGAATCCTCTTTTTCCGCGGGATCCGGGACGATATCGCGACCGTCAATACGACCCGTCTGACGCAGGTCGACTGCACCGACGCGGACTCCATGAGCAACGCCGAGGTGGAGCTGAGAAAGCAGGTCTATCAGGTCGCCGAGCTGCTGAAGAAGTATGTGCCCGGTTTCGAAAAGGCGGAGATCCTCGGCGTGGCTCCTGTGGTCGGCATCCGCGAAGGCAGACGCCTTGTGGGCCGGTATGTCCTGACCGGCGATGATCTGCGTGCGGCAAGACGCTTCCCGGATGATATTGCGGTCTACGGCTATCCGATCGACCAGCATCACCCGGACGACGCAGGCTTTACGCAGTCCACGGTCGCGGCTTACGGGATCCCGTACCGCACGCTCCTTCCGAAGGAGATCGACAATCTGCTGGTCGCCGGCCGCTGCATCTCCTGCGACCGCGAAGCCCAGAGCTCACTGCGCACCACGCCTGGCGTCATGGCGATCGGCGAAGCCGCCGGCGCTGCCGCCGCCGAAGCCGTGAAGGCGGATATCCCGCTGGATCAGGTCGACGTGAAAGCACTGCAGGCGCTGCTGAAGTCCCGCGGCGCGTATCTGGACTGAAAAACTGCTGAAAAGGACAAGATGATGTACCGAATCGCCATCGTGGGCGCCGGTGCTGCCGCCGCCCTGCATGCCAGAGCCATACAGGAACTGGATAACGCCATGCTCTGTGCGGTATGCGACAGCCTGCCTGAGGCTGCCGAGCGCTTTGCCAATACCTGGTCCTGCGCGCCTTATACCTCGCCGGACGAGCTCATCCGGCAGGAAAAACCGGATGTGGCCATCCTCAGCGTTCCGGTCTTTCTGCACGGCGAATATGCCGAGCGTTTTGCCGCCTCCGGCGTGCATGTCCTTTGCGAAAAACCGATCGAGATGGACGCGGAGCGGGCGCTGCGCCTGATCCGTGCCCGTGATGAGGGCGGCGTCAAAATGATGATCGGCCACGTGGTCCGTTTCTGGCCCGGCTATGCCGAGATCAGGGACATGATGGATCGCGGGGAGCTTGGGGACATTCTTTCCGCCGTCTTCAGCAGGGCTTCTCAGGTCCCCGCGCGCGGCGGCTGGATCCTTGATCCCGAAAGGGGCCGCGGGGCGATCCAGGATATGCTGATCCATGATACCGATTTCCTGCATTATCTCTTCGGGAACGTCGCCTCGGTCTATACCCTTGCCGCAAAGGATGATACCGGCTGCTACGATCATGTCACGGCGAACCTCCGTTTTGAAAACGGCACGATCGCCACGGCGCTCGCGTCCTTTACCTTAAAGGACAATGCCTACCCGTTTACGACGAGGTACCGGATCTGTGGGACGAAGGCGACCCTCGAATATAGCTACCGGGCAGCCGTTCTGGATATCCAGGCAGGGCCGCAGGCGGAATGGTTCATCTGCAGAAAAGGCGGACAGCCCGAGCCGCTTAAGATCCCGCAGCGCAACGCCTACGCGGCGCAGCTTTCCTATTTTCTTGACTGCATCAGAGAAGACCGGGCTCCCGTGCTCGGCAGTCTTGAAAGCGCAAGGGAGAGCATCCGTATCCTGGATATGATCCGGGCCTCCGCCGAAAGCGGGGAGATCGTCCGGGAAAACTGAATCTGTTTGATATCAAACCTTATCTCAATATATCAGGAGGACATCAGATGTCTATCAAAGTTGCCGTCATCGGCATGGGGCAGATGGGGACCCATCACGCCAACAACTACCGGAAGATCCCGCAGGTCGAGCTCTATGCCTGCTGCGAATGGAACGACAAACGCCGCGCCGAAGTGGCCGAGGAATACGGCTGCAAGGTCTTCAAGGATTACAAGGAATGCCTTGCGGATCCGGAGATCGACGCCGTCAGCATCGTGCTTCCGGACAACATGCACCGCGAGGCCGTGGAATATGCCGTAAAGTACGGCAAACATATCCTGCTGGAAAAGCCTCTCGCCAAAGAACTGGAAGACGGCAAAGCGCTGTATGAACTGACGAAGGACTACGACAAGGTCTTTACCGTCGGCTTCCTGCTGCGCTATGACTACCGCTTCGCGGCGATCAAGGAGGCACTGGAGAAGAAGGAGCTTGGCGACATCATCCATATCTACGCCCGCCGCAACAGCCCGATCGTCGGCCCGCGCCGCTATATCGGCGCCTCGGACCTGTCCATGCACGTCATGATCCATGACATCGACTACATCAACTGGTTCATGGGCTGCAAGCCGGTCAGCGTGTTCGCGAAGGGGCGCAGCGTGCTGCTGGCGGAGCATAACATGAAGGACGTGATCTACGCGATCGTCACCTACGAGAACGGCGCCATTGCCAATCTCGAGGCCTGCTGGGTGCTGCCGGAAAATTCGCCGACCATCATCGATGACCGCTGCGAGATCGTGACTACGAACGGCGTGGCTTACGTGGAACCCTGCGACAAGGGCATCAAGTTCGTCACACCGCAGAAGATCCTCTATCCGGACAGCCGCCACTGGAATTATGTGAACGGCCTGCCGCAGGGTGATCTTTCCGAAGAGATCATGGGCTTTATCAACTGCGTGGCCAACGGCAAAAAGCCGGTGGTAAATGTGGGCGAAGCCTACCTGGCGCTTCAGGTGGTCGATGCGATCGAGCGCTCGATGAAAGAAGGAAAAGAAGTCACGCTGTAACGCAGCGGGATGAGGCCTGCCGGATGAGGCAGGCAGGACAAGAGCAGCAGGAGGAGGCGAGTCGTTATGGACCGCAATAAACTGGCCGAGAGCCGCGTATGGATCCGGGAAGAACTGGAACGCTGCGTGAATTTCTGGCTGAAGAACGGAATGGATCCGGTAAACGGCGGGGTATATACCTGCCTGGACCGGACGGGAAAGGTCTTTTCCACGGATAAAAGCGTATGGATGCAGGGCCGCTGCGGCTGGATCTTTGCCTGGCTGTGCCGCGCATACGGCGTGAAGGAGGAATGGCTTGCGGCGTCGAAAAGCTGCCTGGACTTCATGGAGGCGCACTGCCTGAACCATGAGGCCGGGGACCGGATGTATTTTACCGTGACGGCAGAAGGAAGACCGCTGCGCCAGCGCCGCTATTATTTTTCCGAGGCCTTTTATGCCATGGCCAATGCCGAATACTACGGCGTGACGGGTGATACGGTCTGTCTGGAGCGCGCCCGCAGAGCGTATGAGCTCTACTGGGATCTTGCGCACGGCATGAAGGATCCGACCGGGCTCGGCCCGAAAACGATCCCGGAGACCAGAAGCGGCCGTGCCTTCGGCATCCCGATGATCTATCTGAATGTGACCAGCGTGATGATGCGCAGCGATCCGGAGCGGAAAGCCCTTTATGAAGAGCGGGCGGCAGCCTGCGTGGAGGAGATCTTCCGCTACCATGTGAAGGATGAGCTTGGCTGCATCCTGGAGAACGTCGGTCCGGACGGCGAGGCAAGGCTGGACTTCACGGAAGGCAGGATCGTCAATCCCGGCCATGATATCGAGGGTGTCTGGTTCATGCTGGAACAGGCGAAACGGACGAATGACGCGGCGCTTGTGAAAAAGGCGGAGACGATCTTCACCCGCGCGATCGAAGCCGGCTGGGATAAGGAATACGGCGGACTGCTGTATTTTATCGACGCGAAGGGCTGCCCGCCCGAGGCTTACGAGCACGATATGAAGCTCTGGTGGCCGCATGATGAGATCCTCATTTCTTCGCTCATGCTCTACCGCGACACGGGAAAAGAAGAGTATCTGGACTGGTTCTACAAAACGCTGGACTACTGCAAAACGTACTTTTCCGATCCGGAATACGGCGAGTGGTACGGCTATCTGAGGCGCGACGGCAAGCCGACCGAGCCGCCCTGCAAGGGCTCGACCTTCAAAGGCCCCTTCCACCTGCCGCGCATGCTCAGCATGGTGGACCTCATGATGGGAGAGATCCTGGGAGAATAAATGTGATCTGCCGCCGGTCTTCCGGCGGCATTCATTTTAACACCCGCACGGGGAGGCGGGAGATAAGGAAGCAAACAAGATGTGGCTGACAAACGCAAGGATCTTTATTGACGGAGCGCGCTTTATCCGGGGCAGCCTCCGTATTGAAAACGGCCGCTTTGCGGAGATACGGGAGGCGGCAGGATCGGCTGAGGCGGCGGAAGTTGCGCGTTCGCAAGACAGCACGGAGGAAGTGCGGGACTTGCACGGGCTCACGCTCCTTCCGGGCCTGATCGATATCCACACGCATGGAAACACGGGCGAAGACTTTTCGGACGGAGAAGAGGAAGGCCTGCGCAAAATGGCGCGCTATCTGCTGCAAAACGGCATAACTTCCTTCGCGCCGGCCTCCATGACTCTGCCGGAAGAGGTCCTCGCGAAGGCTTACCGCTGCGCCCGCGCGGTACATGATGCGCCGAAGGAGGGGGAAGCTTCCCTCATCGGTATCAACATGGAAGGCCCCTTCTTCTCCGAAAAAAAGAAGGGCGCACAGAACGCGGCGTTTCTTAAGGATCCGGATATCGGGATGTTTACCCGCCTGAACGAGGCAGCGGGAGGGCTGATCAGGCTGGCGGACCTTGCGCCGGAGCTGCCCGGCGCGGTGGAGTACACGAAGGCGGTGTCCAAAGTATGCACCGTTTCCGTGGCACATACCGATGCCGGCTATGAGGATGCCCGCGCGGTCTATGAGGCCGGCGCGACGCATCTGACCCATCTTTTTAACGCCATGCCGCCGCTGCACCACCGCGCGCCCGGCGTGATCGGCGCCGCCGCGGAGCGGGAGAATGTGTACGCGGAGCTCATCTGCGACGGCATGCATGTCCATGAAAGCGCCGTCCGCCTGGCGTTTAAGCTCTTTCCCGGCCGTATCTGCCTGATCTCCGATGCCCTGCGCTGCACCGGCATGCCGGATGGAAAATACCTCTTCGGCGGGCAGGATATCTGGCTGGCAGGCGGGATCGGACGCCTGGCCGACGGCACGATCGCAGGCTCGGTAAGCAACCTGCGCCAGTGCCTGCAGAAGGCGGTCTCCTTCGGCATCCCCGAAGAAGAGGCGGTCCGCGCCGCAACGTTCAATCCTGCGCACCAGGCCGGCTGCGCGGATGAGACGGGCTCCGTCAGCGCAGGAAAACGCGCCGATCTGATCCTCTGCGATGAACGATATGAGCTGCGTGAAGTCTGGAAGGACGGAAGATGGGTCCTTTGATTTTTGGAAAATAAATGGAATAAAAACGGTTGAAACGGCATAAAAACGGTTGACAGGAGACGGACCCGGTGATATCATCATGTCAGAACGAAGACGTTTTGGAGGCTGATATGACGATAGAAGAGATGCAGAAAAAGAAACGGGAGCTTGGCTACACCAATGAAATGATCGCCGAAAAGTCCGGCGTACCGCTGGGCACGGTCCAGAAGATCTTTGCCGGCATCACGACAGCGCCGCGCCGCTTTACCCTGGAAGCGCTGGAGTCTGTTCTGAGGGTGCCGCCGCCGGGCAAGATGCCGGTCATCTATGCGGTGGGAGAGGAACCTCCCCGGCATGTGCTGCGGGAGACGTCCTCGGCCCTGCCTATAGAGGAGTGGCATACGATAGATGATTATTACGCCCTGCCGGATGACAGGCGCGTGGAACTGATCGACGGCGAGTTTTACGACATGGCGGCGCCGACTCAGGTCCATCAGACGATTTTGCTGGAAATGGCTTTTCAGCTGAAACCCTGCGTTGAAGAACACGAAGGCTGCCGCATTTTTATCGCGCCTGTTGACGTGCGGCTGGACAATGACGATTACACCATGGTGCAGCCGGACCTTCTGATCGTTTGCGGAAAAAATGACGGGGATATCCGACGGATCAACGGCGCGCCGGATTATATCACGGAGATCCTTTCGCCGGCAAGCCGCATGCACGATATGTTTCGGAAGCTGACCAAGTACCGTTTTGCCGGCGTACGGGAATACTGGATCGTGGATCCGGACAAAGAACGGGTCACGGTCTAC
>CADCPP010000062.1 GCA_902803355.1 uncultured Lachnospiraceae bacterium
CAGGCGAAAGCCTGTTTCGGAGCGTGGCTCAGTTTGGTAGAGCGTCCGGTTAGGGACCGGGAGGTCGCAGGTTCGAATCCTGTCGCCCCGACTATCCTACGCGAGTAGGATCTTTTTTTTAGGATATAGTCATCCATGCGTCAGTAGCTCAGTCGGATAGAGCATCGGTCTTCTAAACCGAGGGTCGCAGGTTCGAATCCTGTCTGACGCATTTTTTTTATGCTTTTTCCAAAAAGCAGATCCTGGACGAATCTCCTGGCAAAAAGAAGATCACGGCAGAGGCTGTTGTCTTGCTGTGATATTTTTGTGAAGTACTGGAAAAACAAAGTCTGCTCTGTTACACTGAAAACGGATAAGGAAACGATATGCCTGGATCCGGTGAGAGGTGAAAAATGGGTAAAGAAAAGGTCATGATCGTTGACGATGAAGAGAGGATCCGCAGCCTGATGCGGGATTTTCTGGTGCGCGAAGGAATACAGACCGTGGAAGCGTCAGACGGCGAAGAAGCGCTGACGCTGTTTTTTGAACATAAAGATCTGGATGTGATCATTCTGGACGTGATGATGCCGAAGCTAAACGGCTGGCAGGTGCTGGAGGAGATCAGACGCTACAGCCAGGTGCCGGTCATCATGCTGACGGCACTCTCCGAAGAGCAGGATGAACTGAAGGGCTTCCGCCTCGGTGTGGATGAATACGTGACCAAACCCTTCAGCCCCAGGGTCCTGGTGGCACGGGTGAAGTCCATCCTGAAGAAAAAGGAAGAGACGGCGGCGGATATCCTTGAGGCTCCCGGGCTTACGCTGAACAAGATCAGCCGGGAGGTCTACGCAGACGGCATCAAGGTGGAGCTTTCCCTGAAAGAGTTTGAACTGCTCACTTATTTTATGGAGAACCCGGGAACGGCGCTTTCCCGTGAAGCGATCCTGAATCATGTGTGGAATTATAATTATTACGGAGATGCCCGGACGATCGATACGCATGTGAAGACACTGCGCAGCAAGATCGGTGCAAAGGGAGAGTGCATCAAGACTGTCTGGGGCGTAGGGTACAAGTTCGAGGCATGAGATGAAGAAACTGTCTGTGCGGACGAAATACGCCCTGGCCCTTGTGGCTATCCTGGTAGTCCTGATGGGCTCGCAGCTTGCCGTCAACCGGCTGCTGGTCCCACGCTTTTATTTAAATCAGAAACTGGACCGGATCGAGGAGATCCGGCTTTCTGTGCTGGATTTTATTGAAAAGTGCGGAAGCGCGGAGACGCTCGATGACGCCGAACTCTCGCTCACGACGATGTGCGAGGCGGCCGGCGTGGACGCGATGATCATGAAGATGAGCGGCGGTATGCCGGTGATCGTTTTCAGCAACAGTCTGGAACAGGTCGGCGGCCCGGGACGGCTGTTTGATTTCATGCGCGGGAAGCAGAACCAGGATATGATCAAACTCTATGCCGAAGGAGAAGACTACAGCACGTATCTGATCAAGGACTCCTTTACCGGGACCGATCAGATCGACTGTGTGGGTTTTGTGGTCGCGGATGCCGTATCTGCTGACGCTGTGACCGCGCCTGGCAGCGAGCCGGCGTCCAAACCAGAGGGAGAAGCTGCGCCGCCGGATAAAAGAGACGAGACGCGGCCTGGAGGCAGCCCCCTTCAGAGCCCGCTGTCCTTTGGGGCGAACGGGTATTACTATGTACTGAGCGTCGCGATCGCGGAGATCACAGAGACGGCGGAGATCTACAATAAACTGATGCTCCGGGTCGGTCTGGTGACCGCGGTGGTCGGGGGTATCATCATGTATCTGATCTCCGGCAGCCTGACAAAGCCGATCAAGCAGATGACGTCATTAAGCCGGAAAATGGCGGATATGGACTTTTCCGAACGCTACACCGGGGATCGGGGCGATGAGATCCAGACGCTTGGCGACAACATGAACGAGATGGCCACCAAGCTCGAAACAGCGATCGCAAACCTGAAGGACGCCAATGCAAAGCTGGCGAAGGATATTTCGGAAAAGGATGAGACCGCGCGGCAGAGAAGAGAGCTGCTTTCGAATATTTCGCATGAACTGAAAACGCCGATCGCGGTGATCCAGGGCTACGCAGAGGGCCTTAAGGAAGGCATCAGCGAGGATCCGGACATGCGTGACCGCTACTGCACGGTCATTATGGATGAGGCGGGAAAAATGAACCGCCTGGTGATGCAGCTGCTGAGTCTGGATGAACTGGAATCCGAAGGAAAAACGAGAGTCCGGGAAAGATTTGATCTGGCGGAGATGCTGCGCGGTGAGGCGAATGTGTTTCTGCTGCGCAGCCAGAAGGAGAATATCTCACTGCAGGTGGAAGTGCCCGAAACGCTTCCCGTGCTTTCGGATGATTATCTCTGGGAGCAGGTGCTGCAGAATTATTTAAGCAACGCGTTCCATCATGTGAGCGCTGAGGGAACGGTACGCGTGAGCGGAGAAAAGATCGGAGACGGCGTCCGGATCACCGTGTTCAATACCGGCGAGGCGATCCCGGAGGCTTCCATGGAAAAGCTGTGGGACAAGTTTTACAAGGTCGATAAGGCACGGACCCGTGCCTACGGCGGAAGCGGCATTGGCCTTTCCATCGTGAAAGCGGCCATGGACAACCTTGGCGGGACCTGCGCGGCGAGAAACACCGAGGGCGGCGTGGAATTCATTGCCGACCTGCCCGGCTGCGCAGCGGACGCATAAACTTCCCGGCGGATGAGAAAAAAGCTGATCTGCTTTGTCAGATCAGCCCAATCTTTTCAAAAAACGCTTCCACCCATTTATCCCAGACCTTCTCCCAGGTTCTGTCCAGGGAGAAGGTTTTTAACGTACAGCCGGTGGTAACGATCAGCTCCTCCCGGGCGTAGCGCAGGTTCAGATAGAGGCCGCTGACGGCGGAAGGGTCCTCACCGGTGCCCGCAGAGGAGAGAAGAGATGCTGCTTTCTCATCCGGAAGCTTTAGGACCACGGAAAAGCTTTTCGGCGCCTGCGTGCCGCGCACCAGCTGCAGCGCGATGGGCCGCAGTTCCTTCCAGCTGATGCAGGGCGCAGGGACGGCAGGGCTGTCTTCGCTTGTTCCGGACTCTTCTTTAGCGGCGGAAGAGGGAGCGGGATTGCTGAAATCGCTCCGGAAAGCCGTGACAAAATGTGCCTCCGGCACCAGAAACGTGTCGAAGGTCGTTTCAGCAAAGAGGTGGCGGTTGAGATCCCGCAGCTTTTTCGGTCGGAAACTGATCATGAGCGTGCATCCTTAAGGCGGCATTTTTCGGCAGGCCGCTGTTCATTCCTATCATAGCATTTTTAGTGGCAAAGAAAAGCCTTTTTTCTTGACAAAACCCGTGCGTCGTGATAAAAACACCTTTGTAACTCAAATGCGATGACGGAGACGGTGCAGGAGCCTTTTCCGCACAGAGAGAAGAGTCACCGGCTGAAAGCTCTTCCGGCAAAAGTCCTGCAAATTCACTCCCGAGCAGCCCCTCGAACCGGAGCTTCTGCTCCGCAGTAGTACGGGCCGGCCAAGCCCCGTTACCGGCTAAAGAGTGCCGTCCGGCGCCGCGTGAATGCGCGGTCAGCTGCGGGCGGAATCAGGGTGGTACCGCGGAGATGCAGCTTCGTCCCTCATCAGGGACCGGGCTGTTATTTTTTTTCAGAGGTGAAGTATGGACGAACGAGTAAACGAGCTGCAGGCCAGGATCGAAGAGGCCCTGAGCAGAGCGCAGAACAAAGAAGAACTGGCAGCAGTCTGGCAGGACTATCTGGGCAAGAAGGGCAGAGTCGCCGAGATGATGAAAGGTCTCGGCAAGCTTTCGCCGGAAGAGCGCCCCGCCATGGGCAAGGTGATCAATGAATTCAAGAATCTGGCGCAGGCCCGCTATGAAGCGCGGGCGGCCGCGCTGGAAGCGCTGGAGATGGAAGCGAGGAACCGCGCGGAACGCGTCGATATCACGCTGCCGGCCAGAAAGCGCCTGGCGGGAAATCTTCACCCCATCACGGTGACCAAGAACGAGATCATCGATGTTTTCGCGGGCATGGGCTTTGCCATCTATGAAAGTCCCGAGATCGAAGACGACGACCACAACTTCACCCGCCTGAACGTGCCGAAGAATCATCCGGCGCGCGATATGCAGGATACCTTCTATGTGGCGGAGGACATCGTGCTCCGCACGCAGACAAGCGCCGGTCAGATCCGCTATATGGATGAGGTGAAGCCGCCGCTTAAGGGCCTGGTGCCCGGCCGCGTGTTCCGCTCCGACTCGGATGCGACCCACAGCCCCATGTTCCATCAGATGGAAGGCC
>CADCPP010000063.1 GCA_902803355.1 uncultured Lachnospiraceae bacterium
ATCACCTGACATTAAGTATCCGAAAGTGTATGTGTGTCCGAGCGCCGCCGTGTACGTATCCTTATAACTGCTGCCGCAGCGCGAGCAAGTGTGGGTGGTGTAGCCCTGTGCCGTGCAGGTAGGACTGGTCACCCTGGCCGAATAGCTGTGGCCGAGCGCCGCCGTGGTGTTGCTGCGGTAGCTGTTGCCGCAGCGCGAGCAGGTATAGGTGGTATAGCCCTGTGCGGTACAGGTAGGACTGGTCACCCTGGCCGAGTAGCTGTGGCCGAGGGCTTCTATGATTTCCGTCTCCCGGGAGAGCTCCTCGCCGCAGACAGCGCAGTAAACGACTTCGTCCCGGCTGCCTTTCCCGGTGCAGCTCGCCGCGACTTCGTTTTCGATGACCGGTTCATCCTCGGTATGGCCGGTCGCTTCCAGCACGACGACCGTCCGGGACAGCTCCTCGCCGCAGACTTTGCAGTAAACGACCTCTTCCTCGCTGCCGTCCTCGACGCAGCCGGGGTCAACCACGTTTTCGATCACGGGTTCATCTTCAGTGTGGCCCAGGGCATCCAGCACGACAACCGTGCGCGAAAGCTCTTCGCCGCAGACCTTGCAGTAAATGACCTCCTCCTGGCTGCCGTCCTCGACGCAGCCGGGGTCGATCACGTTTTCGACCGCGACCTCATCCTCGATATGGCCGAGGGCATCCAGGACGATGGGCGTGCGCGAGAGCTCCGTGCCGCAGACCTCACAGAGGACCACTTCTTCGCAGGAACCGTCATGCACGCAGTCCGGTTTGACGATCTTCTCCCTGACGGCCGGCATCGGTTCGTGCGCCTTGTTCGTAATCACCGGCAGCTGTACGCCGCAGTCGGCGCAGACGTAGCAGCTGAGCCCGCTCTCGGTGCAGGTGGCTTCCCTGAGCACGACGAGCCTGCTGTAATCGTACTGATGCGGCGCAAGCGGCTCGCTGTCCCAGAGGGCTCCCAGTTCTTCCGGCGAATAATCGTTCGGCTTTTCAAAGGCGTTCTGGTGCAGGTCATCGATAAAGACCCTTACCTTCCGGGCAAACGCGGACGAATCGCCTTCGGCAGCGTTGACGACCAGCATGGCTGCGGCAGCAAGCGCCGCGCCGCCCCGCATGGCGGAACCGAGAAGCTTCCGGAACCAGGAAAAGCGGCTCCGGTCCGATCTTCTGTCTGCCTGTTCCTTCTTCAGCGTTTCCCCCTGCGGGATCTCGCCCTGAAAGATATTCTCTTCCTGCATGGTCACGTAGGATTCCTTAAAAAAGCTCACGTCGGGATACTCCGGCGTGAACTCCGGATCGATATGATGCTCAGCCATGGGCTCGAACTCTTCGTTGTAATTCCATTCGCTGTCCATACGGTTGGCCTTTCATGGGCGGGGAAAGAAGAGGACCGTTTCTCTGCTTTAATTATGCAAAGCAGTAAAGAAAATGTCAACAAAAAAAAGAACGAAGCGCCGCAAAAATCGCCTCGTTCTTGCCGTCCAACCAGCCGAAATACAGCATACTGTACTCCGGCGCGGCATTCGCGAAAATATCGGGTGTGCGTAGGGAGAATGCGGAAAACCTTGCGAAAGATAAGTTTTCTTGATTTTTCTCTTTTATTCTTCCGACGGATATGCTAAAATATCTGTGGAAAGTGTGCTGCTGCTTCCGACAGCATATGCTCGAAAGGATCGGAAGAATAATTTCCCATGGAATGAAAGGGAGGTCTCTGCGTGCGTGACCTGATACACATCATCGAATTTGAAGACCTGCTCCAGGAAGCCGGAAACGACCTGGTGCGGCAGGCAAAGTCCGAGGGGAAGCGCGCCCTCGGCTACACCTGCAACTTCATGCCGGAAGTCCTTCTGGATCTGCCCGGCTGCTTTTCCGTGCGGCTGCGCGCTCCCCGGAGCACCTCGCCGGATATCGCGACCTACTACATGACGAACCGCACCTGCATGTACGGCCGCTGCCTTTTAGAGCGTGCCATGGAGGGCGGCTACAACTTCCTCGATGCCGAAATGGCGACCGAGACCTGCACCGTGACCTGCCGCTTCCAGGAACATCTGCAGCGCATGGACGTCATCCAGAATCCGGATTTCTTCTGCGAGTTCACCGACGTCCCCTTCAAGAAGAACGAAAACTCCATCCACCATTACATGGAGCAGCTGCAGGCGCATGTGCTGGACAAGCTGCATGAGCACTTCGGCATCGACGTATCGGATGAAGCCCTGCTTACCGCGATCGGGCAGCACAACGAGCTCTGCCGGCTCATCCGCGAGATCGGCGAGTACAGGAAGGCGGACAACCCGGTCATCACCGGCCGCGAGTTCCAGATCATTCAGCTGATCACGCAGGTCTGCCCGAAGTATCTCATTATCGACAAGCTCCGCGATATTGCCGAGCAGCTGAAGACCCGCGAGCCGGATGAAAAGCCCTCCTGGCGCTGCCGCGTGGTCCTGGCAGGCTCCGAGGAGGATGACCCCGATTTCACGAAGCTGATCGAGGAATGCGGCGCCCTGGTCGTGGCCGACCGCCACTGCTACGGCTCCCTGCCCGGCCGCGAGGACATCATCGTGAAGGAAGGCGAAACGCCGCTTTACGCGATCGCCCGCCACTATCTGGAGAACAGCCAGTGCCCGCGCTTCATGGAACAGCACATCATGCGGGAGCGCAAGGCCTATCTGGCGGATCTTGCGAAGGAATACAAGGCGGACGGCATCGTCATTGCCCAGATGAAGTTCTGCGAATACTGGAGCTACGAGCGCACCATCGACACCATCGTCTTAAACCGCGACTACGGGATCCCGGTCTGCTCCATCGAAAAGGAATACGTCAACAATGCCATCGGCCAGCTGCGGACCCGCTTCCAGGCCTTCGTCGAAAGCATTGAGTTAAAGAAACTGGCCGAGGCCAGGAAGGCCTCCGGAGGTGACGCATGATCTACAAGACAAACGAAGGAAAAGAACTGCATCTGTTCACCAAAGGCTGGCTTAAGGACAGCGGCCTTAAGGAAGCGGCGGCGGCAAAGCTCGAAAAGCTGAAAGCCACCGACTTTAAACAGAAGGCGAAGGACGCGGCGGAGAGGATCCGGAAGATCGACGTGAAGAAGGCGGCTGACGTCTTCATCAACGGCAGACCGCATGAAGAGCGCAGACTCGGCGATCTCTACATCCCGGGCACGGGCCTGTACAAGCACCGCGAATGGCGCGGCCTGCAGGACACCATGTACTATTTCAACAACATCTGGATCTACAACTACGCCCACATGGTCACGGATATCATGAAGTTCGGCGGCCTTGTGCCTTTCCTGAAGGGCACCATGCGCTACCGCTGGATGGGCCAGACCTACCTCACCGTTATCCACTGGTTCGACAGAGGCCTCGAGGGCATGCGCGGCCAGGCCCTGCGCGCATCCGCCTGGCACTACCGCGGCATGGTCAATGAGACCATCCGCCAGTTTATGCGCATGTTCTGCGCGGACAAGCGCTTAAACGGCGGGAAGGAAAACGAGATCTGGAAGAATACCATCTCCCATGACGAGACCGTCTCCGGCAATATCTTCTACGGCTGGCGCGACCGCATAGACGACGTTGCTCTGCAGATGATCCCCTACTTCGTCACCTGTCACGTCAATAACCATACCGTGCTCAATTACATCGACGCGGCGCAGGGCATCGGCCTGCCCGCCGACCCCTGCCCGATGTGCCAGGCCGAAGCGGGCATCTTCGTGCTCTCCGACGTTCCGGATTACAGCCCCATCGTGGTGACATCGAACGAGGCCTGCGACGGGTCCGTGGCCACCTCGGTGCTGCAGGACTGGTTCCTGGACCGCCCGCTCTACGCCATGCCGCAGCCCATGCGCTATGACGACCCTCTGGTGCAGAAGCACTGCCAGGAGGAGATCGAAGGCGCCTGGCGCTTCATCGAGGAGCAGACCGGCCAGAAGATGAACTGGGACGAATATGTCAAGCACGCCGAAGCCTTCAACAAGCTCACCGAGTTCGAGCATGAAAAATGGGACATCGCCGCGAATACGGATTACTATCCCATCACCGGCGTCGCCCAGGCCCTGTACCGCATCTACTACTCCCAGGACGGCGACCGCGACATCTGGCACTTTGTGGACAAGAAGGTCCGCCGGATCATCGAAAAGTGCGTGACGCAGAAGATCAACTCCTTCCCGAAGACACGCCACCGCGTGATTGCCTGGAGCTGCGCGCCGCTCTACTATTCGCACTGGTGCACCTGGGCTTACAACTGCTGGGGCTTAAACTGCATCATCAACATGGACTCCCTGATGTTCGACCAGATGCTGCGCACCGACACCTACGAGCACGCTCTGGAAGACCTCTCCTGGTTCAACGAAAAGGCGCCCATGCGCGCCATGGCCGTGGGCGGACACGAACACATCTTCCGCCTCTGGGAATACATGGAACGCTTCCACTGCGACATGGTCATGATGTACGACCAGCTGCAGTGCAAGGGCATGCAGGGTGTCCACGGCATGTTCGAAGACGAATTCCGCAAGCGGAACATCCACGCGATCTGGCTGCCGCACGCGCTGCCGGACAAGCGCACGGTCTCCCGCCGCGAGATCCGCCAGATCATCAACGACTACATGTTCACGGTCATGCACGAAGAGCCGCTCGACCCTACGCTGCTTGATTTTGACGACAACGATTCGTGGTAAAGCACCGGCTGATAAGGAGGATCATCATGAAAAAAGCTATCGTTAAAAAGTGCCTGAAGGCGCTGTGGTTCCTTTTGAAGGTGGCCGGCTTTGCCTACGTCATCCTGTTCGTCGTCTTCTTCTTTGACCTGGACGGCAAGCTCCTCTACCACGTGGTGGAGCCGAACATGAACGAGCACTTCAACAAGATGGAGCGCCCGGATCTGACCGGAACGCCCTACGGGCCGAAGGAACCCGTCAACAATTAAGTTCCGCACCCGGAAGGGGCGAGGCGCAATGAAGCAAGACAAAAAACGGGGCGGCCGAAAGGCCGCCCTGCCGCTGATCAGAAAGGGACCGTATGTGCTGCCGATATTATACCGATGAATCGCCCGAGCTTCGGCCTATCGTCGAAGAAATGCTGCGTTCTCCTTTAGTGAGAAAGTGGCAGAATACGGCAAAAGTCCGGACTTACGGGGAGATCCGCCCTGCCGACGTGGCCGCGGTGATCGCGCCGAACCGGTCCGGAGAGCGGGCTGTCTTTCCCATGAAATGGGGCTTTTCCGAAAAAACGCTGCTGATCAACGCCCGCTCGGAAACCGCAGCCGTAAGGCCGGTCTTCAAGGACGCCTGGGCGCGCCACCGCTGCATCATCCCGGCTTCCTGGTACTTCGAATGGGAGCATCTGATCGACAATTCCGGGCAGAAAAAGACCGGAGATAAATTCCTGCTCCAGCCGAAGGGTTCCGCCATGACCTGGCTGTGCGGCCTGTACCGGATCGAAAACGGACTCCCGGTCTTTACCGTCCTGACATGCGAGCCCGGTGAAGAGATCCGCTTTATCCACGACCGCATGCCGCTCATCCTGCCGGAGGAGCTGGTGGGTGAATGGATCCGTCCGGACGCAAAGCCGGAAGACCTGCTGCCCTATGCGCTGACGGAACCAAATTACGAGAGGGCAGGCTGAAATGATGCAAAAGAGGCAGGGGGACGGTCCCCTGTCTTATTTGTTTTCGTAAATATCCGTAACTCCCGCCTGCTCCGGAGCAGGAAGGCTCTTCGTCTCTATTATTCCCCGCTGATCGCGGCGCCGGTAAAGAGCACGGACGGGCAGGCGATGGAACGGTAGGACCATTCCAGATCGGAGCCCACGGCCACGACGTTTTTCATCAGCTCCAGATAATTTGCCGCGACAGTCACCAGCGTGACGCCGAAGGCTTTCTTTCCGTCCTTGACGAAATAGCCGGAGCACTGCAGCGAAAAGTCCGTCGTGACGGGATCGATCCCCGCGTGCAGACCGGCAAGGTCCGTGATCACCAGTCCCTCTCCCATCTCTTCGCAAAGCTCTTCCAGGCTCTTTTCTCCCGGAACGATCATGCAGTTTTTCGGCCGGACCGTGACCGGCGCGGTGTAATCGCCCTTAAAGCCGTTGCCCGTGCTTTCTGTTCCTGCGGCCATGGCGGTCTTGGTACTGTGCAGAACAGTGGTAAAGACGCCGTTTTCGACGATCAGCTTCTTTCTTGTCGGGCAGCCTTCGTCATCGTAATTGGCCACATCCAGCGTGTCCGTGTTTTTCGGATCATCTACCACGGTGATCCGTTCCGAGAAGATCTTCTGCCCAAGCTTATCACGCACCGGGGAGATGCCCTTATTGATCATATCGCCGGAGAACATGGAGCTCATCACCGCGAATAGGGAGGTCATGGCATCCTTTTCCAGAATGATCTTGTACTGGCCGGTGGGCAGGGTCCTGCCGCCGAGCTTGCCCAGCAGATTTTCCGCAAGTTCCTTCACAAAGCTATCCAGATCGAAGGTGGAAAGGTCCTCTACGACCTTCACCTTATAGTCCGTCTTGATCTCTTCGCCCTGCCTTGCCGCAGCTCCCGCGACAATGATCTGGTACATGCCCTTTTCCTCGATCCTGAGGCCAAGGGAATTGGTGATCCGGCGGACATTGGCCTCTTCGGACCACTCTGCGGCGGTGACCTGGACGATGCGCTCATCAAAAGCCAGCAGCTTCTGTTCCACTGCCGCGAGAGCTTCCCGGATCGCCTCCACGGAAGGCTTCACAAAGTTTTTCCTGCTCTTTACTTCGTCTGTTTTTTCCGGAGCGCGCAGCGCAGCCGGATCCGAGGAGGAAACGATCCTTCCCTGCTCCGCCAGGGAAGAGAGGATCTCGTCCATCTGGGCGTCGTCTGCCTGTTCCAGAGCCATTTCTGCCTGTTTGCCGCCCACAATGGCGCGCAGGCTCGTTCCCAGCACGCGGCTGGTCGTAAAGCTGTCCA
This sequence comes from uncultured Lachnospiraceae bacterium, assembly GCA_902803355.1. Taxonomy (GTDB): domain Bacteria; phylum Bacillota; class Clostridia; order Lachnospirales; family Lachnospiraceae; genus UBA6987. The sequence continues at coordinate 6,950 of CADCPP010000063.1, forward strand.
TTTTGCCGCCGAACCAGGAGAGGCTGCGGCTTTCCGTTAACTGCTCATAGATCTCCAGTTCGTCGATCCCGAGCTCTTTTGCTCTTTCGATCCAGCGTTCTTTATTCATTGGCCGTACCTCCTACCGTAATGGCGCTCACGCGGATTGCCGGCTGCCCGACGTCTGTCGGGATAGAGCCGGACATCGAGCCGCACATGCCCTGTCCACGCGATAAGTTGCTGCTGACCTTGTCGATATTCATGAGGATCTCCGCGCCGTTGCCGATCAGCGCCGCGCCCTTGACCGGATAAGAGATCTTTCCGTTTTCGATAAGATACCCTTCATCGACCGCGAAGTTGAATTCCCCGGTCTGCGGATTCACGGAGCCGCCGCCCATCTTCTTCGCGTAAAGGCCCTTTTCGATGCCCTCGAACAGGCTCTCGAAGCTGTCCTTGCCGGCGCAGATAAAGGTATTCGACATGCGGGAAGTGGGTTCATACTTATAGTTCTGGCGTCTGCCCGAGCCGGTGGAGGCTTCGCCCATGCGCCGTCCGTTCAGGCGGTCGATCATATAGGACTGCAGGATGCCGTCCTTGATGAGCAGACGGGACTGCTGGAAGTTGCCCTCGTCATCGATGTTCTGCGAGCCCCAGGCATTCGGGATGGTGCCGTCATCCATGGCGCTCACGCAGGGCGCCGCGATCTGCTGCCCCTTCTTCCCGGCAAAGACGCTCTGGTTCTTCGCCACGCCGGTCGCTTCCAGAGCGTGGCCGCAGGCTTCATGGAAGATCACGCCGCCAAAGGCGTTGTCGATCACGACCGGCATCCTTCCGGACGGGCAGTCCTTTGCGCGCAGCTTGACCAGGGCAGACCTGGCCGCCTCTTTGCCGATCTCCTCCGGCGTCGTTTTCTCAAAGAACTCCAGCCCCATGCCGCCGCCGGGTCTGTCTCCGCCGCTCATAAAGATATTGCCTTCCTTCGCGTAGGCGTCCAGCATCATGCGGGTCCTGACGCGTACATCCGAGATCAGCCGTCCTTCGGAGTTGCTGACCTGCACCTCTTCGCGCACGTTTAAGAGCTTGCCCGTCGTCTTGACGATCCGCTCATCGCTTTCCTTTGCGGCTTTTTCCGCCCGGAAAACGAGCGCTGCCTTCTCCTGCAGCGGGACCTTCCGGTAATCGGTCTTGACGGGGTGCCTGGTTTCATATTCCACGCGGGTAAGGACCACCGGCTTTTTCTCTGCCGGCGCAGCGTCCTCAGCGCCGTCCTCTGCCTTTTCCGCGATCGCAGCACGCAGGTCATCGATCAGCGGCAGGATGGCCTCATCCGTCATCTCATTCGTATAGCCGTAGACCGACTGCACACCTCTGTACAGGCGGACGCCGAGGCCGGAAATGATCTGTCTCTCGGCCTTTTCCACTTTCTGATCCAGGGTGGAGATCATCTCGTTTTCTTCAAACTCCTCGAAGATCTCCGCAAAATCGCAGGCGCTGTCCATGCACCGCGAAAGATACTGTTCCAGCTTTTCCTTTGTCTGCATACTGCCTCCTTTCTTATCCGTGACTTTGCCGCCTGACCGCGCGGGCCCGGCGCTCGCCGCGGCACATCTTACTTCATTGCCAGAAGCTCCGGAATGGTCGCCTCAAAATCCACGCCGTACCAGGGCTTTTCAGGGTTTTCCAGCGTCACTTCGATGGTCCGCGCGGTATAATCCGCCGCGATGCGCATGGCCTCTTCCCAGGGCAGTCCCTTCATCAGTTCTCCCACGAAGGTGCTGGAGAAGAGATCGCCGGTCCCGTGATAGACCGCGTTGATCCGCCGGTTCTGGTACAGCTTAAACTCGCCCGTCTCGCGGTCATAGCCCATAAAGCCGGTCTTTCCTTCCGACAGTGAGACGCCTGTGATCACGCTGATGCGCGCGCCGAGCTCGCTTGTCTTCAGCAGCAGCTGCCGGATGTAATCCTCACCGTAGGTCTCGCGGTATTCCATGCCGGTCATCAGCGAAGCCTCCGTGATGTTCGGCACCACGATATCCGCCTCTGCGCACAGTGTTTTATTTTCCTCCACGTAGGCCATGTCAAATGCAGGATACAGCTTTCCGTTGTCCGCCATGACCGGATCCACGATCACCGTGGTCTTTTCTCCTCTGAAATCATGGAAGAGCTGCTTGACCTGCCCGATCTGCTCGCGGGTCCCGAGGTACCCCGTATAGATCGCGTCAAAGTGCACGCCTTCGGCCTTCCAGTGCGCCGCGATCGGCTCGATCTGGTCCGAGAGGTCCTTGCAGGTGAAGTTTTTGAACATGGTATGCGTTGACAGCACGGCTGTCGGCAGGATCACCGTCTCCGCGCCAAGTGCCGAGATCACCGGCAAGGCGATCGTTAAAGAACATTTGCCCAGGCACGAGATGTCCTGGATGGTCAAGACTCGTTTCATTGCTGTCTTTTTTCTCCTTTCAGGTTCCTTTTGAGGCTTTTATACTACCACTGCCGGGAAGGGATGTCAAATTCCAGGGCCTCCTTGCCTTTCCCTCCCGCTTATGCTATTCTTTTCTTACCAGATTGCTATGTTTCAGTGAGGTTTATGATGCATCAGACCATTCATACGATCGTGTTTGAAGAAAAGGCGGGCGGCGGAAATCCCGCACCGGTCACGCTGGACGCGGACGATCTGTCCACGGAGGAAATGCAGGCCATGGCTCATTCCTGGGGTGAGGAATCCGTCTTTTTGATGAAGCCCTCCCGGGATGACTGCGATGTCAGGGCACGCTACTTTGTGCCCCTGCACGAGATGGAAATGTGCTCGCACGATACCATCGGCGCCGTCACGGTGCTGGTTGGGACCGGCCGGGTGACAGCCTCCCCTGTGCGCCTTGAGACCGCGCTCGGGCAGGTACTCGTGGACTGGGAAAAGGATGGCGAGGAGGTGAAGGTTTCGCTCTCGCAGTTCCTGCCGCGCTTTACAGAGAAAAATCCCACCGCAGAGGAGGTCTGCGCAGCGCTCAGGATCAGGCCGGATCAGCTTGCGGATCTGCCCATCGAATCCTCCGCGACCTCGCGTTTTAAGCTGATCGTGCCGCTTAAGGACCGGGAAACGGTCTACGCCCTTGATCCGGACTATGAAGCCCTCTGGTCGCTCTGCGACAAGTACGGAACGACCGGCTTTTACCCTTACGCCCCCGAGCACGGAGATGACCCGCTTCTTTTCTGCGCGCGGCAGTTCCCCTGCCGGGCAGGCTATCCGGAAGATCCCGCCACCGGCGTCGCGGCCTCCGCGCTGAATGCGTACCTCATCAGGCATGAGCTGATCCCGCTTAAGGAAGGCTGGAACGAGATCACGGTGCGCCAGGGAGAAGCCATGGGCAAGCCCAGCATCATTTACGCCGCCTGCTACAGGGAAAACGGAGAAGTGACCGCTACCCGTATCAGCGGGAAGGCAAGATTAGGGTAAAAACCTGAAGGCGAATATAACAGGTAGCTTTATGTTCTGGCTGCATGAGGAAGATATTCCGGCGGGCGTGGGAAGCGAACGCTTCTGCGCCATGCATCTTGTCTACATCGGCGTCTTTCTGACGGCGACGATCCTTTATGCCCTCTTTTACCGAAAGCTTGATCAGCGGCGGCGTCTTATCGCAGGCCGCATCGTTGGCTCGGCGGTCTTTTTCTTCGGCCTGTGCGAATACGGCATCACCGCCCTCATCGGACGCTTTACCCTCTATACCCTGCCGATCCACGTGTGCAGCCTCATGTTTTCCCTCACCCTGATCCATGCCTGGACAAACGCGGCAAAGCCCGGCTCTGCCGGCGCAAAGCTGCATGACTTCCTTAGCGCCGTCATCTTCCATCCCGGAATTCCGGGCACCTGGGCTGCCCTTCTTTTCCCGGACTGGCTCTACTATCCCTTCTGGAATTACCTGTCCATCTCCGGCTTTATGGTCCACGGCCTCGTTTCGGTCTATGGCGCGTCCATCATCGTAGACCGCGCAGAAGCCCCGGACGGAAAGCGGCTCTTTTTCCGTGACCTTAAGAACTCCGCCCTCTTTCTCATCATCGGCGCCGTGCTGATGTATCTCTTTGATCAGGCGACCGGGACCAATTACTGGTTCATGGCCCGTCCGGGCAACGCCTCTCCGCTTGCCGGCGCCTATGAAAAAGGCGGCTACGCCGGGTATCTTACGGCGTTTATCAGCGCCGGGACTATCGTTACCGTCCTCTGGTACGGACTTCGTTATCTGCTTTTTGTGCGGAAGAAGTCCTGACGCCGGCCTGTCGGAAGCCATCTGTCTGCTTCCGGAATCGGTTGTTTTTGAACTGCAGGATCATCTTGGCATCCGGCAGCTTCGCTGCGGGCAGGCGGCCAGACTGCTGAGGGAGACCGATACTCCGATCGCCGAGATCAGCGCCTATGTCGGCTATCCCGACAGCAACTACTTCATCAAAGTCTTTAAAAAAACGCTCGGCATGACGCCGAGCGAATACCGCAAAACGCGGTAAGGAATGAAGCGATCCGGGCCGGCAGCTGCCGGCTCCTTTTTTACCTAAATCTCTCCCGGTCGATCCAGAGTCCCAGCGCGGGATTGGGAATGTAGAAGATCTCCTCGCCACCAACCGTGTTATAGCCGTACTTCAGGTGGGCAGGATCATATCGTTTTACCATCTCTTCGTAATCTGCCGAGGCAAAGCCGGCAGATTCGATCTCCTGCCGCGTGATCTTTTTTACAGCGTAGGTAACGGTAAAGCGTCCGTCCGATGAACCGTAGATGAGGTGCGCCGCCGCGCCCATATTCGCGCGTAGATCTTCGCCCGCAGGGTCCTGAAAGGCCGTCAGCGTGGCAAGCCGGCCGCGGTAGCCGTATTTGCGGATGAGTCTGTCCACCTCCTCATCCTCTCCGAAGCGCTCCACGCCCGGGGCAAGGATGATCAGTTCGCCGCCGTCCGCCATCATCATGCGGGTACGGTAGATGGCTTTGTTTCCCAGCCAGGTGCTCTGAAATTCGGAGGGATCCAGCCAGACCACGCACTTTTTCACGCCGCGCTCCACAAAATCGATGTTCTTCTCCTGTGCGAGCTTTACCGCTTCGCTGAGGCACTCTCTGCCTTCGCCGATGAACAGGCCGTGCATCCGGATCCTGCCCCCCGGCGCCGTCGTTACGGTGAGCACCCAGAGAATGGGGCGGTCCTTCAGGAAATGCTGCGCGCCGTAGTCAAAGAGCTTCCGGACCGGGGTATGGTCGCGGCCCATCATGCGCTCCATACCGTAGACTGCGCCGATCATATGCGACTTGTTGATCATGTCGCTCCCGCCCGTTCCCACGAAGATATTCTTCGCATGATTGGACATACCGATGACCTCATGCGGCACCACCTGGCCGGGCGAGATGATCAGATCATAGCTCTCGTCCATGATCCGCCGGTTCACTTCCACGCTCACGGGATGCTGCCACAGCCCTTCCGTGATCTCCCCGACATACTCCGCCGGGACCTCGCCGAGCCGCACCACATCATGCCGCCAGTCATGCACGAAAAAGCGCTCCGCCGGGATATCGCCGAACATGATCTCCCTCTGCTTTTCTGAGACCGGCACGTGCGTACCGAGGGCGGGAAGGATGTCCACCGCCGCGCCGCGCTCTGTCAGCGCATGATAGTACACATTGGTGATGAAGCCGGCGCCGGAATGAAAGCGCGTAAAATCCGGAGGGACGATCAGCGCCCGTTTGACGCTTCTTCCCTCCAAGGCCTGCAGCAGCGCCCTGCGGATCTCCTCCCTTGACAGGCCTTCTTCCGTTTCTGCGATCTTGTAGATCTCCATGCCAAGGCTCCCTGTTTACACGCCCGAGTAGGCGCCGAAGCCGCCGTCCACCGGCAGCACCACGCCGGTCACGAAGCCCGCGCGCTCATCATCGCAGAGGAATAGTACTGCCCCGATCAGCTCTTCCGGCCTGCCAAAGCGGCCCATGGGCGTTCCGGCGAGGATCTTCTTTGTACGTTCCGTCGGGGATCCGTCCTCGTTCCACAGGAGCTTTGCGTTCTGCTGCGCGGAGAAAAAGCCCGGCGCGATCGCGTTCACGCGGATGCCGCTTTTGGCAAAATGTACCGCCAGCCACTGGGTGAAATTCGAGACGCCGGATTTGGCCGCCGAATAGGCCGGGATCTTCGTGAGCGGGGTCAGTGCGTTCATGGAGCTGATGTTCAGGATCACGCCGCTTCCCTTGTCCACCATGTCGCGCGCGAAGGCCTGGGTCGGCAGCAGCACGCCCATGATATTCTGATCAAAGACCTTGGTGAAGGCGCTCTGCGTCAGATCAAAGAAGCTTTTTTTCTCCGGATCCTTCAGGGTCTCCATGGAGAAGAATTCGTCATCCGCCGTGGCGGAAGCGTCATTGCCGCCCGCGCCGTTGATGAGGATATCGCAGGGGCCGAGCGCATTCAGGACGGCTTCGTGCGCCGTCTTCACGCTCTCGCTGTCCGTGCAGTCCACCTGGAAGGCCTGTGCCTTCAGGCCCTCGCCGCGCAGCTGCTCTGCCAGCTTCTCCGCCTTGGACAGCGTGCGGTTAAGGATGGCGACGGACGCGCCGTGCTGCGCGAGCGCGCGGCAGAAGCCGCTGCAGAGCACGCCGGCGCCGCCGGTCACTACAGCGACCTTTCCGCTAAAATCAGGGGTCTTGAGAAGAGTCATGGATCTGTCCTTTCTGAAGTCTCCTTCTAAGGGGAGAGCGTTTACGCGTTGTAGGTCCCGGCACTGGTGGAGCCGCCGTGGCCGGTCCAGTTGGTGTGGAAGACCTGCCCTCTGGGCATATCCACGCGCTCATAGGTATGCGCGCCGAAATAGTCACGCTGCGCCTGCAGCAGATTCGCGGGCACGCGCGCCGTGGTGTAGCCGTCAAACCAGGCAAGCGCCGAGCTGAAGGTCGGCATCGGGATGCCGGCCTTTATGCCGTAGGCGACTACCTCGCGCCAGGCCGGAACCAGTTCCTTCATCACGCCGGAGAAGTAATCGTCCATCAGCAGGTTCTGCAGCTTAGGATCCTTATCGTAGGCCTCCTTGATCTTGCCCAGGAACACGCTGCGGATGATGCAGCCGCCCCGCCACATGAGCGCGATGCCGCCGTAGTTTAAGTTCCAGCCGTAGGTTCCCGCGGCGCTGCGCATCAGGGTGTAGCCCTGCGCGTAGGAGACGATCTTGCTCGCATACAGCGCCTTGCGCACGCATTCGATGAACGCCGCCTTATCGCCTTCAAAGGCCGGGATCTCATGCGGATAGAGCTTTGCCGCCGCGACGCGCTCATCCTTCTGCGCGGACAGGCAGCGCGCAAAGACCGCTTCCGTGATGAGGGTCAGCGGAATGGCTTCGTCCAGCGCCGCGATGCCGGTCCATTTGCCGGTGCCCTTCTGGCCCGCCTTGTCCAGGATCTTATCCACTACGTAGTCGCCGTTTTCATCCTTATAACCAAGGATGTCCCGCGTGATCTCGATCAGGTAGCTGTCCAGCTCCGTCTTGTTCCAAGCTGCAAAGATATCGTGCAGTTCCTCATTGGAAAGGCCGAGGCCGTCCTTTAAGAGCTGATAGGCTTCGCAGATGAGCTGCATGTCGCCGTATTCGATGCCGTTGTGCACCATCTTCACGAAATGGCCGGCGCCGTTCTCGCCTACCCAGTCGCAGCAGGGCGAGCCGTCTTCCACCTTCGCGCAGATCGCCTGAAAGATGGGCTTCACATAAGGCCAGGCCGCGGGCGAACCGCCGGGCATCATGCTCGGACCGTTCAGCGCGCCCTCTTCTCCGCCGGACACTCCAGTGCCCACATACAGCAGGCCTTTGCTCTCCACATAGACCGTGCGCCGCATGGTATCCGGGAAATGGCTGTTGCCGCCGTCGATGATGATATCGCCCGGCTCAAGGACGTTCAGCAGCTGTTCAATAAAATCATCCACCGCCTGGCCGGCCTTCACCATTAAAAAGACCTTGCGGGGGACCGCCAGATTCTCTTTCAGTTCTTCCAGGCTGTGGCAGCCGATGATATTCTTTCCCGCCGCGCGGCCGGAAATGAAGCGGTCCACCTTCTCCACCGTACGGTTAAAGACCGCCACGATAAAGCCCTTGGACTCCATATTCATGACGAGGTTCTCCCCCATCACCGCAAGGCCGATCAGGCCGATATCTGCTTTCTTCATCAAGGCTCCTTTCCTACCGCTGCACTCTTGCGTTGCCGGCGTAGACATCCCACAGCTGTTTTTCGTCCGCGGGCTCCGCGTAATCATTCAGGCTTGACGCGGCCAGCACGCCGCTCGCCCAGCCAAACTGCAGCCATTTCTCCGGCTCCCAGCCCTTAAAGACGCCGTACAGCAGACCGCCCGAAAAGCCGTCGCCGCCGCCGATGCGGTCCATCACCGGAATCGGGCGCGGCTCTTCCACGAACCACTTGCCCTCGGCCCACAGGATCGCGCCCCAGAGGTGCTCATTCGCCGAGATCACCTGACGCAGCGTGGTCGCATAGGCCTGTGCCTGCGGATACTTCTGCCGCACCTGATCGATCATGGCTTTGAAGCTTTCGATCTTTGCGGAAAGGTCCTTTCCGCCCGCTTCGGGCCCCTTAAAGCCAAGGCAGAGCTGGAAATCCTCTTCGTTGCCCACCAGAATATCCGCCATGGAGGCGATCCTGTGGAAGGCTTCCCGCAGCTCTTCCTCGCGGCCTTTCCAGAAGGTGGCGCGGTAATTTAAGTCAAAGCTGAGCAGGGTGCCGTACTTCTTCGCTTCTTCCGCAAGATGCAGGCAGCAGGCCGTCGTCTCCGGGCTCATGGCGGCGATAAGGCCGGACAGATGCAGGATGCCCACGCCTTCGCGTCCGAAGATCCGCTCTGTATCAAAGTCCTCCGCACTCAGCGTACGGCCCACCTCGCCGGCACGGTCGTTCCAGACACGCGGCGCGCGCAGGCCAAAGCCGGAATCCGCGATATTGAACTGATGACGGAAGCCCCAGGGACCGCCCTGCGGGACATCCTTGCCCTCATAGGCGATGTTCCGCGCACGCAGCTGCGCCTTGATAAAGGCCGCGATGGGGCTGCCCTCCACGAACTTTGTGAGCGCCAGGCACTCACAGCCCAGACTCGACGCCACGTTCAGCACGTTCGTCTCCGCGCTGGTCGCCTGCATGCGGAACAGATTGCTGTTCTGGACCGCCATCCGGTCCTCCGGAGTGATGCGCACTCCCATACTCGTTACACAGGCAACGGCATAGCGCGGCTTGCGGTCAACCTTCAGTCCCATAATGATCCCCCTGTATCAGCACTTGTCATGATCGTCAGACATTCTTTTCAGTAAGAAATGCCGTTAATACCATACCGCATTTTCCCCGTTTGTGATAGAACGATTTTGCCTAATTTAGCAATATATTATTTTTTTCGCGCCGTCCCGTTCTCTTTCCAGAGAAAAGGCCGTGCTGTTTTACAGCTCGGCCTCGTATTCCATCACGTTCAGGACCGTCTCCCCGTCGATCTGCGCCGCGCAGGGACGGGTAAATTTCACATGCACCTTGTTGCCTTTGATCACGGTCACCCTGTCCGTCATCTCCACGTGCTTTCCTTCAAAGATCTTCGGGAACGCGATCAGGGTCTGCAGCCTGGACCTGCTGCAGTAGATCATCACTGTCAGTTTGTCGGAGAAGCGGTCCTGGCCGGGTGCCAGCATCATGCCGCCGCCGCAGTAGCGTCCCTTCATGGCCGGAGCCAGCCAAATATTGTGGAATTCGCGGGTCACGCCGTCCACGGTCACCACCGCGTCGCCGGGCTTGTAATCATAGAGCACGCCCTTGATCGCGATCGAGGTATAGTTGATCTTCTTTCCAGGCGTTTTGGCCTTGATCTTGTCCGCGACCTCGCAGCAGTAGCCGTCGATGCCGTAGCTCATGTTGTTGATGAACTTCCATTCTTTGCCGTTTACGCGCGCTGTCGGCAGGTTTTTCAGGTAGGGATTCAGCAGGATCTCCTTCCCCGGCTTTTCTCCGATATCATTCAGAAAATCATTCCCGCTGCCGTTGCCGAGCAGGTAGACCTTGTTCTTCAGCTTCTCGCAGTCCACGGCATTGATCAGGTGGTTGATGGTCCCGTCGCCGCCGATCAGCACCACCTCATCCTCCGCGGCAAGATCAGCAAAGAAGGACGGATAATCCGTCTTTGTCGCGTCAAGCAGCTCCGCACCCGGCACATCGAGCCTGATCCCGTTATTGGCCAGCGGATTGTACAGATAGTATTTCATGATAAGCCTCCTGTTATCATTTATTTCATGATCAGTCCAAGCACGATCAGGAATTCTCCCAGCGAATAGGTCAGCATGACCAGAAAATGCGTCTTCAGACGGCTGTCCTTCTTAAAGCGCACAAAGAAGAGCGATGAGTCGGAAACAAAGAACAGCAGCGCGCCGGCGGCCGTAATGATCCCGGCGGTCCCGCCCACGGTCATGGCCCTGAACCAGGCAAAGCAGTTCATCAGCCCGTTGATGATGAGGTAGGCCAGCATCGGGTAAAACAGCCCCTTCGGCAGATGCGGCCGCAGGTCCTTGAAAATGATCAGCGCCGCCGCGGTAAAGAGGGCGGGAAGCGCGATCAGGCACCATAACGGGATCCTGCCGAAGTCGGTCTGCTTCACATAGCTCAGGATGAAAAAGCCATGGCTGAGCATGAAGGCGATGCCCCCGGCCGTAAACCAGGTGGTCCCCTTCGGGATCAGCAGCATATCACCCAGCCAGGAGAGTCCGAGCGCCAGGACAACGGTCAGCACGATAGGATCCGCCGCGCAAAGATAAAAGCCGATCAGGCCGATCAGAATGAACGGCTTGGTCTTATTCCTCAGCGGCTTATTCTGCTGCAAAGACGCTGCCAGATGGATCACCGCAGACACGGCGAACACGGCCAGCATCAGAAGCTTTATTCCCTGCATACGAACTCCTTTCTACCTTATTATAGCGCTTTGACAAAGCCGTCCGCAAGACTTTTCTTGCATGAAGGGGCATCTGCCCCGGACTTTTTTTGCTTTTCCCTAAAATATTTTTCGCCGCGCATTGCGTGAGAGGGAAGAGGCGTGCTATACTTTTCTCAAAGAATCGCACTGAGGCCGCATGGCGTGCGTCCCCGGAAAGAGGTGCTTATGTTCGGAAGAAGACCAGATGGAAGACGGGTAAAAAATCTTGATCCCGTGGTAAAGATCACCGCTTATGTCATGCCGCAGCGCTGCGATGCGCAGGTCTTTTTAAAGCACAAGGCAGATCTTGAGCTGCTCTCTGCATATGTCCGCGAACAGGCAAAAAAGGGAGAAAACATCAGCTATATGGCGATCCTTATCGCCGCTTATGTGCGTGCCGTAAGCCGGAATCCGGAAGTGAACCGTTTTATCATGAACAAGCAGCTCTTCGCCCGGAACAACTGCTCCGCCGCCTTCACGATGCTGCGCGAGCCGCACAATCCGGATGCCGGCGAGGCCGTCGCGAAGATCCGCTTTGATCTGACCGATACCCTCTACGACGTGCGTGACCGCATGGATAAGGTGATCCAGGATGCCCGCGGAGAAGACGCCGCGCCGGGCTTTCTGGATAAGCTGCTGAAATTCGTCTTCGCAGTGCCGGGCCTTGCCACCGTGATCGTGGCGTTAGTCCGGCTCCTGGACCGCTACGGCATCTGCCCGGGCGCCCTGATCGACGAGCTGCCCTTCCATGTGGGTGCCTACATCACCAATATGGCCTCCATCCGTCTGCACGAGGTCAATCATCACATCTATAATTTCGGCAACGTCGGGCTCTTCTTCGGCATGGGGACCTCGGAAAAGCTGGCCGTGGAAGAAGGCGGTGCCGTCCGCATGAAGCGCTTTCTGCCTATCGGCATCACGGCCGATGAGCGGGTCTGCTCCGGCGCGCACTATGCCCGCTTCTTTACCGATATGCGGCACTATCTGCGCCATCCCGAGCTGCTGGAAGAGCCGCCCAAGGAAATCCGCTTTGATAACGGGCTTGAATATCACGAGCCCAAGGTGAAAAAGGGATAAGCCGAAAGCTGTGACATTAACCCTTGAAATCCTCAGGAAATCTGATCATCTCAAGATAGGATAAGGTGCCGAATCCGCATTTGACGTATGCGCTTACGGCCCTTTTATTTTCTTGTTCTGCTTCCAGTCTGTTTACTGCGTCCGGATAACGGAGTTTCAGATCATCAAAAAAGCACGTGGCGGCGCCCGTCCCCCTAAGTTCAGGTTCCAGATACAGGTCTTCGATCCACACGCAGCGTCTGCCGAACTCCGTGCTGTAGCTGTGCGCGATCATTGCGTATCCCTTTACGTTTTCTTCGTCATCGGTAAACACAAAACCGTCCAGGTACGGTGAGTCCGAAAGGCACTCGTCAATATCATTCTTGAAGATCTCCTCGGATCCGTTCGTCGAGACGGCGTCGGATGCATAGAAGGTCCTCATCATCTCCAGTACGCGCGGTACATCTTTCTCGGTCATTTTCCTCATCGTTACCATCTCCCTGAAAAGAACTATACGGCCAGGATGGCAAGGCTCAGATCAGATCGGCAAAGCGGGCATTTGCCATCTCCGCAAGATCCGCCGGCGCAAGCTCTGCCTGAAAGCCGACCTTTCCGGCGCTCACAAACATCGTTTCCTGCTGCTGCGCGGAGCTGTGGATCAGGGTCGGAAACGGCTTCTTCATCCCGATGGGCGAGCAGCCGCCGTGAATGTACCCGGTCAGGGGAAGGAGCTCCTTCTGTTTGATCATCGTGATGGATTTCTCCCCGGCGGCGGATGCCGCCTTTTTCAGATCCAGCTCTGCCGCGACCGGGATCACAAAGACATAGTGCTGCCCCGACTTTCCGATGGTCACCAGGGTCTTAAAGACCTTTGCCGGGTCTTCTCCCAACAGCGCCGCGATCTCTTCTCCGCTCATCGTCGCGTCCGGACGGTAGGTGTGCGCCTGATAGGCGATCTTTTTCCCGTCCAGGATCCGCATCACATTGGTCTTCTCGTTGTTTTTGCCTGCCAATGTTGTCATTTGCTTATCTCCTGTTCTTTTCCTTTGATTTCCGGATCCGGGCAGCATTCGTATGGTCTGCCCTGCCTATCTTACTTCACGCCGTACAGTTCATCAAGGATCTGATGAAGCTGGGCGTAAGGATCATCCCGCATGATGCAGCCGGAGGAGCCCTCCGCCGCCTGAGACGAGGTGCCGAATTCCATTACGCGGAGGGCGCCTGATGCCGCATCCCACTTTGTAAGGCCGCTTCCGTTCGGATCGCCGGTCTTGATGAAGTTCAGGTAATACTGCTTCATCTGCGCGGAGAGGGTGCGGTCGGCTGCGTCATAGAGCTTCGAATCCTCCGGAATATTGCCGTAGAGGTAGACCTCCTCGCCGCTGTGCCAGTCGCCGAGCCTGCCGTTGGTCTTGGTGAACCAGTAGACGTAGCTCGGGACGCCGCCCTCCTGCGCCTGGCGGGCCAGGCAGTAGTGGCCGTAGGAAAAGAGCAGTACGGAATCGATCTCCGCCCAGTTTTTCTTTGCTTCAGCGTCCGTCTTTGCCGGATAAAGTGCCAGGACCTTCTTCGCGTATTCTTCCGGGAAGACCGCGCGGAGCTTCTGCTCGTAATTTTTCAGATTTGCCTGAGAAAAGAGGATGAAGGGCGCAGCCTCCTCGCCGTTAAAGCCGTGCATCAGGGCTTCCTCATTGAATTCACCCGCAGCATAGGCCTCAAAAGGTGTCTTTGTGAGGGCGTAGCCGTCCACCGTGATATGGTGCTGAATGGACATCTCGCCCACGATCTTTTCGGCAGGCAGGGCGCGCAGCTCTTCGATGGTGGAAACGCCCAGGCGCTCTTTCGTCTTCTTCCCGTCGGCAAGCGCCTTGTCCATCAGGCGGAAGGAATGCGCGGGCTTCGGTGCGGAGACCGTGGAGCTTTCCATGACGGCGCGGCGGAAAAGGCCCTTCGCAAGCGGCGAGGTGCAGATGGCGCTCACACTGGCGGAGCCTGCGGACTCGCCGGCAAGCGTCACATTGCCCGGATCGCCGCCGAAGGCCGAAATATTGTCGCGGACCCATTTCAGGGCTTCGATCTGGTCCAGAAGACCGTAGTTTCCGGTGGTGCCGCTTTGCGATTCCGCGGCCAGGGCTTCGTCGGCAAAGTAGCCGAACACGCCCAGGCGGTAGCCCATATTGACTACGATCACACCCTCATGTGCAAGGCCCTGGCCGCTGTAGTCCTGATACCAGGGCTGGCCGGTCTGGAGGGATCCGCCGTGCACGTAAACCAGGACGGGAAGGCCCTTCACGTTTCCTGCCGGCTTCCAGATATTCAGATAAAGCGAGTCCTCGCTGACCGGCGGCCGCCAGTTGTCCGAAAGCGAGATCTTGTAGTCGTGATAGCCGATGATCTGCGCGAGGGAATCGTAGTAGGGAGAGTTCGTCACCTGCATGGACATGGGGGCGAAATGATCGGCGGCAAGAACACCGCTCCAGGGCTCCGCCGGCTGCGGCTCGCGCCATCTTAAGGCCCCCACTGGCGGCTTCGCATAGGGGATGCCGGCATAGACTTCGACCTTTTTATCTGCCGTATAAATGCCGGTGAGATCGCCCTGCGCGGTATGCAGGACTTCCGTGACGCCGCCGTTTTTCCCGGAGACCGCAGGGACCGAACGAGTGGGTGGTTTCGAGACCCAGAGGATGCAGGCAAAGACGGCGAGGAGGCCGATAAAGGCGCCGAAGCGCACGAGCCTGCGGCTCTCCTTAAGTTTTTTGCTGCGCAGAAAGGCGTAGCCTGCGACAGCAAGGACCGCCAGCCCCCAGCCAGGCAGGGTGTGCTTCCCAAGCTCCAGCGCGGCAGCCATGATCAGGCTAAAGAGGACCAGCAGGACCTTCCAGAGAATTCCGCGCGAGGGGCGCTTTTCTTTCTTTGCTTTTTCACTCATTGTTCTGTTCGCCGCCGGAGCGGCCCTTTCTGCAGATTGTTCCCGCCTGCTCCATCCCCGGCGGAGGTCCGCCTGGGATGACACGAGTAGGCGCCTGCTTCGGCTCCGCCCGACAGCAGACCTGCCCATCCCCGACAGGCGTCCGCCCGGGACGGCACGGATATGCGGCGCTTTCACGCAGGCTTACCGGCAGCCTCGTGAACCGCGAAAATGCCTGATGCATTTTCGCTGAACCTCGGTAAAAACC
>CADCPP010000064.1 GCA_902803355.1 uncultured Lachnospiraceae bacterium
CTGATAGGTATCGGCGTGGCTGCATCGATGACATATTTCAGTCAAATAGAGTCTGATGGGGACAGAAAGAAATAATTACATAGATAAGCTAAACACATGAGATTCAAGCATACAAACCGTCCGGGGTTCCTCCTCGGCTTTATCGATTTCTTCACAGCAGGACTCTTCTTTCTGCTGTATATGCCTTATGGAGGCCTGCAGGATGAGCTCGAAGAAATCCTGGGGCATAAGGTGATGCCGTACTGGAAGGCCTATCTTCTGGGGATCCCGACGCTGTTCCTCTACACTCTGGTCTGGATGGCACGGATCGCAGAGGAATTAAAGTCAAAGGCGATCGAGCTGGGGCTCGAAGGGCCGTACACCTCGTGGTGGCATATGTTTGGATGGAACACTTTCGGGATATTGCTGTTTGGCCCGGCTGTGGCAACATATCGCTTCTTCAAAACGCTGAATCAGATCGAAGCCGAGCTGAACCGGCGGCAGATCATTTCCATCTTTCCAGAAAGCAGCTGAAAGAAGCCCTGGCTGGGAGCAGCTATGAAAAGCAGGTATAGCACAAAATCCTGTGCTATACTATGTGCGTATCAGAAGCCGAAGCTCGCAGGAGTCCGGCAAAGTACGGCCCCGCCGGAAAGGTAAAGGAGGAACCATGTTCGCTGTCGATCATAAAGATCTCACACTGTCCTTTAACGAGTTTCACGATCTTTCGGGCAAGGATCTGCCGCAGCATGGAGAATACTGCCTTCTCGAGCTGAAAACAGGGGACTATACCGCCGGCGGCTGGCATCCGTCGGAAAAGGGGAATGCCGCAGCCGGGCAGTTCATCCGCGGGACCGCCGACACGGTGATGTCGGAAGAGGTAGAAAGATGGCACTCTCTCGATCGCTATGATCTGAGCGAAAGTCTTGAAGAGGAAGGCGTTGGCTGGATCAATCTCGGCCCGGAAAAAGAAGGCTGCCACAGCGTTCAGTTTGACGGTTTCAAATTGATAGCCGGCAGAAAGTACCCAAAAGATGAGCAATTCTGTCTTCTGATCATGAAGGACGGCTCTCTTGCGGCAGGCAGATGGAACAAGTGGCGGGGCGAAGCCGGGGGCGCCTTTATTTATTCCTCGGCGCTGGCAAGCCACAGCTGGAACAAGGTGTGGGCCTGGACGCCGCTCAGCATAGATCAGTTCTTCGCGATGGAGCTGGAACGGGAAGGTGAGAAAAAACGCGAAAAGAAGCTGAACAGGAACCCTTCCGCGAATCCGGAACTGTTCAGATACGGGACAGATATCAACGTATATTATGAAAAAGCGCTGGAAAAGCTCCGTGAGGAGTTCTCCTGGGCCACGCTGCCGATGATGAAGAAACGCACGCCCATCTGGCAGATCGCGCCGCTTCACGGCAAATATGTTTTCGGTCAGATCAGCAAAAACTATTATGACGATTCGGACATCGTGACTCCCTGGACGGAGGGCGCCACCGCAGATGAATTCGTCGATTTCCTCTGCCGGTATACGCACGATACGGTCGAAAAGGCTAATCCCGAAGAGAAATTCAGGTTCGGCACCGATATCCGCGTCTATCTCGACAAGGCCTTCGATCATGTAAAAAAAGACTATCGCTGGCTGGATAAAAAGATGCTTGGGAACAGCTGGCAGTACGATATCCGGAAAGTTGACGGAGACTTTGAATTTGTCAGGAAATACCGGGATGAAGGGGAGTATTCGGTGTTCGACGTTGAAAGTGCCGAACGCTTTATCGAATGCGTGGAGAGCGACTATCAGAGTGTGGCGCTTCAGGCTAATCCGATCGTGGCCAGCTATGAGCCCTCGTTCGGACACATCAGTCTGCACGGCTGGAATCTTGAACGCTATATTTTCTATAAGCTGAAGTCCGGCGACTACAAGGTGAGCGTAACAGCCGGAGACCGTACGACCGGCGGCAGCAGGGAGTTTTTCATCACTTCCCACTGCTTTGAAGCAAAGACCTATGAGGAATTCCTCGACCGCTATCTGGAGATCGTTCCGGACTACTCCTTCGGTCTGGGAAAGAAAGAGCTTCTTCCGAATCAGGATCTGAAAAAGTTCCTCGGGTACTGAGGATGTGACAGCACGGCGCCTGGGATCAAATGATCAGTGCTTCTCGCGCCATTCAGAGGGGCGCAGGATAAGCACTATCTGAGAAAACACGGCAAAAACGCCTACTACGGACAGAGATGATCCCGGCAAACTGCCTGCTCTGGTCATACAAAAAAGTCTGTACCAGTTATTTAATTTATAAATCAAGTATAGCATGTTTCAATTGGACTTTGCGATACTGCGCCACTATAACAAAACCAGATCAAGAAAAACCGGCTTTTGCCGGACAGATATAGCAGGAGGAACCAACCATGGCAAAGACACTGATCGCATATTTTTCCCGGGCGGATGAGAACTACTTCGGAGGCGCGATGCGCTACGTCAAAGTCGGCAACACGGAGATCGTGGTAAACAAGATGAAAGAGCTGATCGACGCCGATATCTTCAAGATCGAGATGAAGAATCCCTACTCCCCGGTCTATATGACCTGCATCGAAGAGGCAAAGAAGGATCTACGAGCAAAGGCAAGACCGGAGCTTATCTCCCTGCCCGAGAGCATTGACGCGTATGACACCGTCATTCTGGCCTATCCCAACTACTGGGGCACGATGCCGATGGCAGTCTACACCTTCCTGGAAGCCTTTGATTTTACCGGCAAAACGATCCTGCCCCTCTGCACCAATGAAGGCAGCGGCATGGGCGGAAGCGAGCGTGAGATCAAAAAGACCTGCCCCGGCGCGGTCGTGAAGAACGGTCTGCCCATCACCGGCAGCCAGGCGGAGCGTTCCCAGGCAAGTGTGCAGAAGTGGCTCTCTGCCAACGGACTGCGGTAAGTTGCAAACATCACCATAAAAGAGATCGGTCAAAGACTGGATCCGGAGCTTAGGCTACTGAACGAAGTCATGAACGGCAGCGCTGCCGCGTTATAGCTGGCTGAGCAGCCACTTTCGGACGGCTTTTGTCATCTCTTCCGGATGAAGATCGAAATCGTGGGTATCACCATGCGTGATCACGATCTGCGCATTGCCAAACGCTTTGACCGCCTCCTCGGACACGGAGACCGGGACGCGTTCATCGGCGTCGCTGTGAACAAACAAAACGGGGCCTTTGTAGGCCGTGACCTCTTCCGGACAGACAGACTGCGCCTCGCGGATGTAGTTTCCCGAAAGCACTTTATCCCAGACTACTGCCTCGTCCGGCACATGTTCCGGGTCGAAAGATAAACCGAAAAGCGTTCCTTTCCTTGCCTGCTCCGGGATCTTTAACGCCGGCGCGAGCGCGATAACGCCGGCGATATCCTGCTCTTTTCCGGCAGCGATCAGAGCGCAGAGAGCCCCCTGAGAGTGTCCGCAAAGATAGATCCCGGAATACAGCGCACCTGCGCGCGCCTCAGAAACCAGTTCTCTGATCTCCGCGATCCACTTACGCAGGTCATGCTCCCGGAAGGATCCTCCGCTTTCCCCGTGTCCGTAAAGGTCCGGGCGCAGCGAGGCAAAGCCGATCTCCCTGCACATGTCCGCAAGCGCGGCAAGATGGGGTTCTTCCTTATACCCGGTGAGACCATGGAGGATGATCAGCAGGGGGACCTTACCCCCTCCCGCGGCAGGGCTTTCCGTAATCGATTTCAAGGCAGAAGGCATCTCCTCTGATCTGCCGGCAGCGTCCTCACTGTACATGGTGCTTTGCTCCTCTCCTTTTTCTTAGCAACAGTATAGCATATTCGGGCGTATCGCGCCTGATAAACCTATCACACGGTTTTTCGCTGATGCCCCGCTTCGAAGCTTTTCTTAATTTTCCCTTAAATGCGTCCTCTCCGGCTTGCCTGGGAGGACGGTTTTTTGTAAAATATACGTTTGTGGCCTTCCCCCGAGCGCGAGGGAAGGCAGAAAGGGATTTCTATGCTTTCTCTCAAAACCATTACCAAGATCTATCCGGCAGCCGGGGAGGACGTCCACGCCCTGCGCGGCTTAAGCCTTGATTTCCGCAAGTCAGAATTCGTGTCCATTCTCGGACCGTCCGGCTGCGGCAAGACCACCCTGCTGAATATCATCGGCGGGCTGGACCGCTATACAGAAGGCGACCTCGTGATCGAAGGCCGTTCCACGAAGGACTACAAGGACCGTGACTGGGATGCCTACCGCAATCACTCCGTTGGCTTCGTGTTTCAGACCTACAACCTGATCCCGCATCAGAGCGTGCTGCAGAACGTGGAGCTGGCTCTGACGCTGGCGGGCGTGGGCAAGAAGGAGCGCCGCGAGCGCGCCCGCATCGCCCTGGAAAAGGTCGGCCTGGGCGATCAGCTGCGCAAAAAGCCGAGTGAAATGAGCGGCGGTCAGATGCAGCGTGTGGCCATAGCCCGTGCCATCGTGAACGATCCTGAGATCATCCTCGCGGATGAGCCGACCGGTGCCCTGGACAGCGAGACGAGCATCCAGGTCATGGATATCCTGAAAGAGATCGCCTCGGACCGTCTGGTCATCATGGTCACGCATAATCCGGATCTTGCGGAGCGCTACTCCACCCGTATCGTGCGCATGCTGGATGGGCAGATCCTCTCCGACTCTCAGCCGGTCTCGCCCGAGGAGCTTGCAAAAGAGGATGAAGCCCGCGCCGCAAAGGCCGCTTCTTCCGGAAACGTCAAAAAGAAAAAGCCCTCCATGAAAGCCACCACCTCCTTCGGGCTTTCCTTAAAGAACCTCTTTACGAAGAAGGGGCGCACCATCCTGACCTCCTTTGCAGGCAGCATCGGCATCATCGGGATCGCCCTGATCTACGCGGTATCGCAGGGCACCACCAATTATATCGATTCCGTGCAGGAGCAGACACTCACCTCCTATCCCATCTCCATCGAGGCGCAGACGCTTGACATGGGCAGCTTCATTTCCGCCTTCATGGGAGAAGCGGAATCGCTCGGCAAGCACGAAAATGACGCCATCTACCAGAAAGCCATGTTTTACAACATGGTCAACGCCATGAACAGCATGGAGACCCGCAAAAACGACCTGAAGGCCTTTAAGACCTATCTGGAAGGGGAGCGGGACAAGGAGGGAAGCGCGCTTTCCCAGGCGCTTGCCGGCATCCAGTACGGCTACGATCTGGACCTGCAGATCTACACGAAAAACATAGACGGCAACATCCTGCGTTCCGATATGACGGATCTTGCTCTGGAGTCCATGCGCAAATACGGCGGCACGGATTTTTCCGCCCTGATGGCCATGCGGGATTCTTCCATCATGGGCAGGTCCTCCTCGGTTATGGAATCCAGCATGTCGCTGTGGAAGGAACTGCTGCCGGGCGATGGCGAAGCGGCGGTCAGCGAGGTCATTCAGAGTCAGTATGACCTGCTCTATGGCAGCTGGCCGAAGGCTTACAATGAAGTGCTCCTGTTTGTCGATGAGAACAATGAACTCAGCGATCTGACGCTCTTTGCCATGGGCCTTCTGCCCGAGGAAGACATCAAAGAACTCATCCAGGCTTCCTCTACCCAGAAGACCGTTGACTATGACCGGAACAAGCACTGGTCCTACGAGGAGCTCTGCGCGCTGGATTACCGTACCGTTCTGAATTATGACTGCTACACCTATGACGAGGCGAGCGGATCCTGGCTGGACCTGCGTGATTCCTCCGCCGGCCTGCAGTATCTCTACGACAACGCCCTGAAGCTTAAGGTCACGGGCATCGCCAAAGTGAATGAAAACGCCGTTTCCGACCGCGAATACGGCTCCATCGGCTATACGCACCTGCTCACCGAATATATCATCACGCACGCCGGGGAATCTGCGGCCGTCAAGGCGCAGAAGGACGATCCTTCCACGGATATCTTTACCGGTCTGCCGTTTAAAGACAGCGGCATTACGGAGACTGCGGACAAAGCCGCCGCCTTCCTGGAAGCGCTGGAAGGCTGGGATGAAGCAAAGCTTGCCGATGCCTATACCCGCATCATGAGCATCCCGGATGAGGAGACCGTGGCCAAGACCGTAGCGGCGCAGCTGGCGCAGCTTGACCGCGCGACGCTGAGCCAGCAGCTCGCCGCCGGGATGGGCTCGCAGATGGGCATGGATACGGAAGCCGCGCTCAGCTACATTGAAGCCATGAACGATGAAGACTTTACCGCCATGGCTGCGCAGCTGATCGAAGAACAGTTCCGCAGTCAGTACGCGGAGCAGATCA
>CADCPP010000065.1 GCA_902803355.1 uncultured Lachnospiraceae bacterium
CCCGCGATGCCGTAGTGCGTGGAGTTGCAGACGACGCCGCCGGCCATGCCGTAGGTCTTCGCCTTCTCGATGAGCTTTTCCATCATGTGGTAGCTCGCCACCATGCCCATGCCGTTGTTCGCGTCCATGACGACAGTGGTGGGGGTCTCTTTCAGAATATCGATCTTCGTGACCGGCAGCAGGGTGCCGTTGTCGATGCGGTCAAGATAGATCGGTTTAAAACGGTTGCAGCCATGGCTCTCGATGCCGCGGCGGTCTGATTCCAGCAGCACATCGGCGCAGATCTTCGCATCTTCCTCCGGCACGCCGTAGGCCTTGAATACGTCGATCATGAAATTGTTCATCAGTTCCCAGGATACATAGGGTCTGGTCTCCATTTGATTCCTCCTTAAAAACGGCGGTTTTGCGCTCCGCCGGATCATCCGCCAATACTTTACTCCATCCGCCTTTTTTTTTCAAGCCGCTTCTCAGAATTCTCACAAGAAAAGAAAATGAGGCCGAAATTGCTTCAGATCGCCCATGAAGAACGGCAAAATGTAAAAAAACAGCGAAAAATCTAAATTTTCTCTTTACAATATGCAAAAATGCGAGTATTTTTGAAGCAAGGATCCATCCAATTACAGAGAGGAGAGCATCTATGATCAAAACGATTTACAACAGAGCAATTGCTATTTTGATGAAAAAGCCGATCCGTCTGTGGGGAATCGGCCTGCTGGGCGCGGTCCTGGTTGCCTTTTTGAGCATGCTGGGCGGCACGGTACCGATCCTCGGCACGGTTTTAAGCGTCCCTGCCCAGATCGGTCTGCTGCTCGTGTACCTGCACGGCTATCGCGGCGAAGAGATCTATTCCGCGCAGCTGCTGGAGATCTATGAGAAGAAGGACGACACCTGGAAGAGAGTGGTGATCGGCATGCTGTGGAGAGACCTCTGGGTCTTCATCTGGGCGCTGATCCCGATCGCCGGCATCGTGTTCGCGATCATCAAATCCTATCAGTATCGCCTGACCCCGTATATTCTGGCGCAGGAACCTGAGGTGAAGCCTACGGATGCCATCAAGCTGTCCAAGCAGCGCACGAAAGGCTATGTCGGCTCGATGTTCGGCGCGGACATCCTTCCCTACTGCGCGTTTTTCGTAGTAGCCCTGGTCCTTGGCGCGCTCGCCCGCATCAAATACATCGGCTGGCTGTTCGGCATCGTGCTGTTTGTGGTCACGGTCGTTTTCGTGCTGCTCGTCAAGCTGTTCCTCGGCCTTGTCCAGGCAGCGTTCTATGAAGAGATCACGAACCCGAGCATGCCGGCGCCTGGCGCAGGAGCGGCAGGAACGGAGACGGTCGCCTGCCCGAACTGCGGCGCCCCCGTGGAAAAAGGCAATTCCTTCTGCCCGCAGTGCGGAACCAAGATGCCGGAGGAATAAGGCCTGTAAGCTGACCGGGGAGACCCGGAAAAAGAGAAAACGGAGCTGCCGGAATGCCGGCGGCTCCGTTTTTATTCCCCTGCCGTGAACGCTTGCGGGATAGCCGCTTCCGTGTTATAGTATGCAGCGGAAAGAGAGGACAAGTCATGCCGCATATCCCCGATAAGATGATCCCGCACCTGCGTGAAGGGATGAGAAAGATGAAGAACGCACCGGAGCCCGATCCGGTGGCCACGGAGCGGAAACTGATGAATTTTGCCGGCGCCGTGATGAGGAGCCTGACCCGCTCGGGAACGGCATGCGAGACCGTTTCCTTCGCTGGATTCGAAGCAGCGCTGCTCACGCCTGCAAGCGTTTCCTGCAGCGGCGTGGTGCTTTATCTTCACGGCGGGGGATACTGCACAGGCGATCTGGATTATGCCTGCCTTTACGGCGGCGTTGTAGCGGCGGATACCGAGGCCGTGACCCTCTGCGCGGCTTATCGCCTTGCACCGGAGCATCCCTATCCGGCTGCGCTGGATGATGCTCTGGCTGCCTATGAATGGATCCTAGACCACTATCCCGGCAAACCCATCTGCCTGATCGGAGAGTCGGCCGGAGGCGGCCTCTGCTACGCCCTCGCGCTGAAACTGAAGGAGCTGAAGCTCCCGCTGCCGGCCGGGATCGTGGCGCTTTCTCCCTGGACGGATCTGACCCTTTCCGGCCGTTCCCATCTTGAGAATAAAGAAGCCGATCCCTCGCTGACCACAGAAAAGCTGGCCATTTTTGCGCGGGATTACTGCGGGCAGGAGGACCCGGCGTCTCCCGGTGTTTCGCCGCTGCTTGGCGATCTTCGCGGGATGCCGGAGAGCCTGATCTTTGTAGGCGGAGATGAGATCCTGCTGGATGACGCCGTGAGGATGGCATCCGCGCTGCAAAAGGCCGGCTGCGCCGCGCATCTGACCGTGGCGCCGGATATGTGGCACGCCTATATCCTCTACGGGCTTGAAGCAAGAAAAGAAGATGCGGAAATGATCCGCGATTTCCTGAGGAGCAAACTGTCATGAAACGGTGGATGCGTCTTGATAACGCAGCCCTGATCTTCCCGGCGATCCGGAACAGCCGATGGGTCAATACCTTCCGCATCTCGGCCGAGCTGACCGAGACGGTGGATCCTGCGGTCCTTGCCCAGGCGGTGAAGGATCTGAAACCGCGTTTTCCCTCCTTTTATGTGAGGCTGGGAACAGGGGCTTTCTGGTATTATCTGCAGCAGATCGATGAAGCGCCGGCGCCGCGCCCGGAGTATGCCTATCCTCTCACGCACATGGGAAAGAGAGAACAGCGGCGCTGCTGCTTCCGCGTGCTTTATCATGAGAACCGGATCGCCGCGGAGTTCTTCCATGTGATCACGGACGGAAAGGGCGGGGAGATCTTCGTCAAATCGCTGGTGGCGCGCTATCTGGAGCTGCGCTACGGCATTACGGTACCGAAGGAAGGCGGGATCAGGGATATTGCGGACAAAGCGCGCCCGGAAGAAGTGCAGGACGCCTTTCGGAAATATACCGGAGAGGTGCCGATGACCCGCCGCGAGGATACGGTCTATCATCTTTTCGGCACACCTGACGGTACTGGCTTTATGCATATCATCACCGGCCTTATTCCCACGGACGAACTGGTGAAGAAGGCGAGGGAATACCATTCCACGGTGACGGGATTTTTGTCGGCGGTGATGATTAAGACCATCATCGATATGCAGGATTGTCATATCCGCGGAAAAAAGCGGCGGCCAGTCAAGATCTCGGTCCCGATCAACATGCGGAAGGTCTTCGGCGCGGAGACGCTGCGGAATTTCACCCTCGTGCTGAACATCGGCGTCGATCCGCGCCTGAAAGAGTATACGCTGGAAGAGATCTGCCGGGAATACCGGAACCAGATGGCGCTGGAACTGACCCCGGAGAAGATGGCTGCCCGTATCGCGGCCAACGTGCTGCCAGCTCAGAACAAGCTGCTGCGCGTGGCACCGCTCTTCATCAAGAACATGGCGATGCGCTGGGTCTACAGCCGCTACGGGGAGCGGAAAGGCTGCATCAATATCTCTAACCTCGGGCTGATCGATATGCCCGCGGTCATGCAGGATCATGTCAAACGAATCGATTTTGTGGTCGGCGTTCAGCTGACTTATCCGAATAACTGCTCTGTAGCCAGCTGCGGCAATGTGACGGCCGTCAATATGATCCGCAGCATTCAGGAGACCGAACTGGAACGCCGCTTCTTTACCAATCTGGTGAAGCTGGGGATCCCGGTCGCGGTGGAATCGAACGAATCCTGAGGCGGAAAGGAGAAGAACATGTACTGTGTCAAATGCGGCGTGCGTCTGGAAGACGGCGCTGCCGCGTGCCCGCTCTGCGGGACGCCTTCCTGGAATCCGGAAGAGCGAGAGAGAAATACGCATTACAATCCCGAGCTGTATCCTGCTCCGGAAAAAGAAGGAAAATATACCCTGCTTGCCGTCATTACCGTCGTGATGGCCGGGATCGCGCTGGGCTGCCTGATCGCCTGCCTGGTTGCGCTTGGCCGTGTGGGCTGGTCGGGCTATGTGCTGTTCGGGGTGGCTTTTGTCTATATCTCGGCCGTGCTGCCGTTCTGGTTCAGGCGTTATTATCCGGCGGTCTTTCTTCCGCTCAGCTTTGCGGCGCTGGCCGGATATCTCCTGTATATCAATGGCGCGACCGGCGGACACTGGTTCCTGTCCTTCGCCTTCCCGGTGACCGGCATGGCGTTCCTGATCACGTACTTCAGTGTCGGGATCGCGCTCATCCGGTTCAAGCCGCGCACGAAGCTGATGCTGCTGGGGCTTTTGTTTATCCTGACCGGCGGTTTTATGCTGCTGCTGGAGTTTTTCCTGCATATCAGCTTCAGCATGAAGATGTTCCGCTGGTCCATCTACCCCGCGGCGTTTTTCGGCATCCTGGGCATCTTCCTGTTTATCGCCTCGCTGATCCGTCCGCTGAGGCGGGGACTTTACAAAAAATTCTTCATCTGATGCTGCCCCCGCGGCGGAAAGGAGATCTATGAACAGTCATCAGGCATTTCTGCACGGACTCGAAACGATCCGCAGTATGGCAGAAAAAAGCGGCGGCGCCGTAACGGTGGCCGATATTCTGAGCGCCTTCCCCGGTGTACAGCTGGACGAAGACCAGATCGGACAGATCTATGAGTATCTGAACCGCGAAAATATCACGCTGGCGGATTACATCCCGCACGATACCCGCTCGATCAGTCTCTTTGACGAGGAAGAAGAGGCAGCGCTGACCGAAGAAGAGCAGAAGATCTTTGACTTTTATCTGGAGGATCTGGAGCATGTGCTCCCGCTTTCCGCTGCAGAAGAAAAGAAACTGACAAAGGATCTGCTCGGCGGAAGCGATATGCAGAGGCAGCGCGCGTTTCAGCGGCTCACCGAAGGCAATCTGCACTATGTGGTGAGCATCGCGAGAGAATTCAGCGGGAAAGGTGTGCCGCTTAATGACCTGATCCAGGAAGGCAACCTCAGCCTGATGGAAAGCTTGCAGGACTACAGCGCCGAAGACGGCGATCTGGAGGATTACCTGGAAAAAGCGATCAAAAAGGACCTGCGCGCCTTTATGAAAGAGGAGACAGGCTTCCATTCGATGCAGGAGGACATGACGCGCGAGGCCAACCGTATCCTGGAGGAGATCAAAGAGGCCGAGGCCGAAGAGAACCGCGCGCTGAGCGCAGAAGAGCTGTCGAAGCGCCTGGGCATTCCGGCATCGCGCGTGGAGGAAGTCCTGCGCGAATCCGCAAGAGCCATCAAGAATGCGGAGAAATAAAGCCTGCCGCTTTTCTTTCTTAACCGCATTTCGAAAAAAAAATGTTTTTTTAATCGGCAAAGACCTACCAATAGCAGCGTTTTTATGCTAAAATACGATAGTTAAAAAATTATCACATTACTCACTATATTTCAGGAGGAAATTTACATGAAGAAATGGGTGTATCTGTTCTCGGAAGGCAACGCGCAGATGCGCAACCTTCTGGGCGGCAAAGGCGCCAACCTTGCAGAAATGTCCAATATCGGCCTTCCCGTGCCGCAGGGCTTTACCATCACCACCGAAGCCTGCACGCAGTACTATGAGGACGGCCGTCAGATCAACGACGAGATCATGGGCCAGATCATGGAATATGTTGCCAAGATCGAAGAGATCAACGGCAAGAAGTTCGGTGATCTTCAGAACCCGCTGCTGGTTTCCGTCCGTTCCGGTGCCCGTGCGTCCATGCCCGGCATGATGGATACCATCCTGAACCTCGGCCTGAACGATGAGGTCGTCGCGGCCATGATCGCCGGCAACCCCGATCCGAAGTTCGAACGTTTCGTCTACGACTCCTACCGCCGCTTCATCCAGATGTTCTCTGATGTCGTCATGGAAGTCGGCAAGAAGTACTTTGAACAGCTCATCGACAAGATGAAATAAGAGCGCGGCGTGAAGTTCGATGTGGAACTGACCGCGGCCGATCCTAAGGAACTGGCTGAACAGTTCAAG
>CADCPP010000066.1 GCA_902803355.1 uncultured Lachnospiraceae bacterium
ATGACCTTCTTCGCGCCGTTTTTCAGGTGAGCGGAGGCCGACTCCTGCGTCAGGAACGCGCCGGTCGATTCAATAATATATTCGGCATAGCAGTCATCCCAGGGAATGTCCTCAACTTTATCGTGGCTGTACACGCGGATCTTCTGCCCGTTCACGATCAGGTTCTTGCCGTCATGCTCCACATTGCCCATGAAGGTCCGGAAGACCGAGTCGTATTTGACCTGATAGACCATGAAATCCAGGTCCGCGTTGCGGAGGTTGATGCCGCTCACACGATAGCTGTGGCTGCCGCGTTCGATCATGCTGCGGAGCGCAATACGTCCGATACGTCCGAAACCGTTGATGCCTACATTGATTGCCATGATGATACTCCTTTTGTTCACGTTTTCAATTTTTCACAACAACGCATGCGCGGAATAAACCGCGTAAAAGAAAGAAGCAGGCGAGGGATTTTGCCCTTCCTGCTTCAACTATACCCACCGATCCCGGCCTTGTCAATAAAGCAAAGGCCGGTTTCAAAAGTTAAGTTTTTGTCAATTGATTGACCATGCGGTAAACGCGTGTGACATTGATCTCCAGCTGTCTGCGGCTGAGTTTTCCGTCCTTAAGGCCCTGCAGCATATTGGCGTAATCTGCCTTGCTGCCCGGCATCATCAGATCCACACCGGCTGCCGCCACCTTGCGGGCCTGCACGCTCGGATAGTGATTGGCCTTCCGGTTCATGAAGGCGCCGACCCACCAGTCTGTCATCGCGATGCCTTCAAAGCCGAACTCGCGGCGGAGGATCTCCGTGCACAGATCGTAGCGTTCGGTGGAATGCATGCCGTTGATGTGGTTGTAGGAAGTCATGACGCAGCACGGCCCAGCTTCCCGGATACAGATCCCGAAGCCGCGCAGATAGATCTCGCGCAGCGCGCGTTCGGAGACATTGCTGGAGTTGCCGTAGCGGTTCAGTTCCTGGTTGTTTGCCGCATAATGCTTGATGGTAACGGCTTTTCCCGGATGCTTCTGCACGCCGCGGGTGATGGCTGCCGCCATCCTTCCGCTGATGAGCGGATCTTCCGAGAAATACTCAAAGTTCCGTCCGCAGAGGACGTTTCGGTGGATGTTCAAGGCGGGAGCCAGCCAGATATCCACGCCGAAGCGCTCCATCTCATCCCCCACGATATCGCCGCAGGCTTCGGCAAACGCCATATTCCAGCTCTGCGCAAGCGCCGTGCCGATAGGGATGGCCGTGCAGTACTGGTATTCCGTTTTGACGCCGCGGGGCGCCTTGTTCTTTCCGGATACCAGCTTCATGCCCCATTTTGCCGCACCGGGCAGAAAATCCAGCACACCTTCCGGGATAGCGCCGGCATTCAGCGCGTGTACGCCCTTTTCGTCCCGGTAAAACTCACGGGAAAGCCGAAGACCTGCAGGGCCGTCTGCCATAACAGCCGCAGGAAACAGAGCCTTCTTTAAAGCCGATGTCGTTTCTCCGGCTGCGCCTGCCACCTTCCTTCCGGCATCTCCGATCAAACTGAGCATCCCGCCCTTCGGATCAAAGGCGCCGATATTCGCATAGATCAGCTCTTCATCGGAAAGCGCTTTGACCACGTCGTCCACGGGTTCTTCCGCATCATAGCGCACAGTTTCCGTGCTGATCTTTGCCGCAGAGACCAAAAGGCGCGGCAGGCCTTCGGGAAGGTTTCTCTCCTTCTTTTCCGGCTTCCAGTCGGCAAAGACAGGGCTTCCCCAGACGCGCTTTGCCTGCCGCACGATCGCTTCGGCGTCAAGCTCCAGCGCGGCCACAGGTCTTGCCGCCGCAGAGGAATTGCCGGCAAGCACGAGATACTCTCCTGCCTCCAGGATCCAGGCAGAGCGGTCCGTATCGTAAGAGGCAAGCTCGGTCAGATCAAAGCTGACGGAAAGCTCCGCGCTCTCTCCCGGCGCAAGAAGCGGCGTCTTTGCAAAGCCTGCGAGCGTCTTCGGCGGCTGGTCGAGCTTTCCTTCCGGGACGGACACATAGACCTGCAAAACTTCCTTGCCGGCAAGAGGCCCCTGGTTGGTCACTTCCGCGCGCAGCGTGATCTTTGTCCCGTCTGCCGAGGCGCGTTCTCCTCCGATCGTAAACTCACTGTAAGACAGACCGAAGCCGAAGGGGAACATCGGCTGCTTTTCGGCCGCATCGAAATAGCGGTAGCCCACATAGATGCCTTCGCGGTAGTCCGTATCGTCGGGATCGCCGAAGCTGCCGACCGCCGGAAGCTCAGCCGCAGCCGTCCAGGTAGTCGCAAGCTTTCCGGAGGGATTTGCCCTGCCAAGCAGGATATCCGCAAGCGCCGCGCCGGTCTCCACACCAAGCTGCGAAAGCAGCAGAATATTGCCGACCGAGGCCACCGGAGAAAGGTCCACGGGACCTCCTGTATTCAGGACCAGCATGAAGCGCTCAAACCTTCTGTCCAGCTCGAGGATATCACGGACCTCGGAATCGGTAAGGAGCAGATCGCCCTTCACGACCTCGCGGTCGTTCCCTTCGCCGCTGATGCGGGAGACCACATAGATCGCCGCGCCCGCTTCGGTCTTTAGCGAAAGATCGTATTCCGGCTCCGGCATCACCTTGCCCATGCCGTAGATCGGCGCGAACTGCTTCGCGGCCTTTGCCTGCGCCTTAACGGCCTTGATCCAGGGAGCCTTTGCCGCTTTGCGCGCCTTGTCATACCCATCCAGCCAGTCTTTTGTGGTAATGGTAAAACCGGCCTCTTCCAGTCCCTGCTCTATGGAGATAAAGTAACGGGAATTCACCTCGCCGCTGCCGGTCCCGCCTTTGACCGTATTCCGCACACCGCTGCCGAAAGCGGCGATGCGGCCTGGCTTTCCCAGGGGGAAGGCGCCGTTTTTCTTCAGCAGGACCGTGCATTCCGCAAGGCCCTCCCGGAGCATGGCCAGATGTTCTTTCTCGTAATCATATAATTCGGTCATTTCGCCTCTTTTTCCTTCCCGCCGGTCATGGGCACGCTGTTTTTCACAGAAGATCCCCGCACGTCACTTCAGCGCTGCCTTGATCATCTCTGCCGTTTCCCGCATTTCTTCCGGCGTGGTCTCGCCGGGCTTCCACAGCTTCAGCGCATCGTCCCCCTTCTTGCGCGGGATCACATGCAGGTGCAGATGAAAGACTGACTGTCCGGCGGACTCACCGTTATTCTGGATCAGATTAAAGCCGTCACAGCCAAACGCGTTCATCTGGGCGGCGCCGACGCGGGCTCCCGTCGCCATCATGTGGCCGAGCAATGCCTCCGGCGCTTCGGTAGAATCCTTGTAATGCTCCTTCGGCAGCACCAGCGCATGGCCCCGCGCCGCCGGTCCCAGATCCAGGATCACCCGAACCTGTTCGTCTTCAAGCAGTGTACTTGACGGGATCTCCCCGTTTGCGATCTTGCAGAAAATGCAGTCCATTTTTCTCTCCTCCTGATTTGAACTCTTTATAACGAGCCGGAACTCTCCGGGACAGCAGTCAAGGGGCCCTCCGGAAATAAGCTTCTGCGGCAGACTTTTGGCCGTGCGGTCAGCGGCACATGCGGAAGAAGCCGACGAAGCCGGACGAAAACCGCGGTTTCCTTGTCCGCGGTTTTCGCCGAGAGCGGAGCGAGAATGCATCAGGCATTCTTGCGACTCTCGAGGCTGCCGGA
>CADCPP010000067.1 GCA_902803355.1 uncultured Lachnospiraceae bacterium
CCTTCATCTGCAGCTTGAACCATTCGATCAGCTTCTTGTCATTTTCCTTAAAGGACGGGGCTGCTGCCGCAATGAAGATGCCGCCGAGCTCGCCGCTCTTCTCGTAAATGGTCGGATAGTGGCCGCGCAGTTTCAGCACACGGGCCGCTTCCATGCCGCCGATGCCGCCGCCGATGATGGCGATGCGCTTCGGATGTTTGGTGGGCACGATCTTGTACTTGTTCGACTGCATGGACGGCGGGTTGATGGCGCAGCGGCACATGCCGAGCGTATCGGAGAAGTCCTGATCATTGCCGGTGCCATTGTGCTTCGAAAGGTTGAAGCAGGCGGCGTGGCAGCCGATGCACGGACGGATCTCTTCTTCCTTGTCTGCTATGAGCTTCGTGACCCATTCAGGGTCGGCCAGGAACTGACGGCCCACAGCCATGGCATCGATGCCGCCCCGGGCGATCGCTTCCGCGCCGTCCTTCGGCTGCATGCGGCCGGCGCAGACCACCGGGATATCCACAAATTTCTTGATGTGCTCAACATCCTCCAGGTTGCAGTTGAGCGGCATGTACTGCGGCGGATGCGACCAGTACCAAGCATCGTAGGTGCCGTTGTCGCAGTTCAGCATGTCGTAGCCGGCATCCTGCAGGTACTTCGCCGCCTTCTCGCTCTCTTCCATGTCGCGGCCGATCTCGATGTAATCCTCACCGGGCATCGCGCCTTCGCGGAAGGCCTTGGTCTTGGAGAGCACGGAGTAGCGGAGCGAGACCGGATAGTCCTTGCCGCAGCGTTTCTTGATCTCCTGCACGATCTCCACGGCGAAGCGGTAGCGGTTTTCGAAGGAGCCACCGTATTCGTCCTTCCTCTGGTTCGTGTATTTCAGGGTGAACTGGTCAAGCAGATAGCCCTCATGCACGGCGTGCACTTCCACGCCGTCCACACCGGCTTCCTTGCACAGGCGGGCGGTCTCGCCGAAGGCGTAGACCATCTGCGCGATCTCCTTCTTGGTCACCGCGCGGGTGGTCACCTTGTCATGCCAGCGGTTCGGCAGCACGCTGGGCGCGGCAGTCAGGTATTCCACATCGATGATCGGGCTCGCGATACGGCCGAGCGGCTTGTTGTAGGCCAGCAGCGCAAGGGAATCCGACAGCGCCATGGAACGGCCGAAGCCGGCAGTCATCTGAATGAACATCTTGGCGCCGGTCTTGTGCAGCTCATCCATGAATTCTTTGAGCTTTTTGAACTTTGCCTTGTTCTGGTACAGCCACATGCGGCCGAGCACGTCGCGGATCGGGGCGATGCCGGGGATGACCAGACCGCAGTTATTGTCGGCTACGTTTTTGAGGAGCTTGGCCGCTTCCTTGTCGAAGTGGTTGGGCTCCATCCAGCCGAAAATGCAGGTGCCGCCCATGGGAGCCAGCACGATCCTGTTTTTGATCTCCAGATTGCCGACCTTCCAGGGGGTAAATAATGCTTCGTATTCCTGCTTCATAGACCCTCCATATAGTTTTATTGTTCCACAGCAGGTGCTTCTTCCTGCGTGTTAATGAGTACGATATTGTTTTCCAGATCGACCGAGGCGACACTGCCCGGGATCCGTTTTGCCGCGCCGAAAAGATCGCGCACGGTGACATAGCCGTTCTCGGAGCGGATCTGCGCCGCAAGTTCCATGATGAGCTCACGGTCCGAGGCGCGGTAAACATTCGAAAGGCACATCTCAGACCTCCTGCGGAGCAGCCTCCGCATCCGGCTTCGCGCCTTCCTCCTTCGGGGCGGCAAGGCTTACGGCTTCCATCAGTGCAAGATTCGCTTCCGCCATACGGGCACGCGCCTCGCGGACCTTCTTTGCCGTGACCGCATCGCCGGCATCCGCAAAGCGCGCGGCAAGCGCCTTCATCTCCTCTATGTGATGCTGATTATGGTCCAGCATATGAGCAAGAAGAATGCGGGCTTTTTCCAGCTCACCCAGGGATGCCGCATCCCTTGCCGGCTCATCGTGGTGATGATGCCCGTGGTCATGGCAGTGCTCATGCTCGTGATCATGTTCATGACCGCCACAGCCGCAATGGTCTCCGTGATGATCGTGGTGATAATACTTCATGATTTCTTCCTTCCGAGGTGCATTTCCTTCTTGCCCTCGACCTCGTCGCAGACGCGCTTTAAGGTGCAGTGGCTGCAGTCCGTGGGCAG
>CADCPP010000068.1 GCA_902803355.1 uncultured Lachnospiraceae bacterium
TATCGGTTCCTATTCACTGTCTGCATACCGGATTCCGGTAGACGGAACATACCGGGCAGTCAGGATCAACGGTCAGGATGTCCTGCAAAGCATTCAGAGCAGAGAGATCTCTTATTTGAAGCAATATCTGCAGATCAACTGATCCCTTACCTCGTTGATTGGCCCGCGGCCCGAATTCTCCGGGCTGCGGGTTTTTTACAGCTGGCAGGACAACTATCTGAATCATGGACCGGCGTGATGGTATGAGAAAGAATTCTTTTTTTGGTGATAAAGCTTTTTATCGGCATGTGTTTTCGATCATGATCCCCATCATGGTCCAGGGCGCGTTTACCAATTTTGTCAATATGCTTGACAATCTTATGGTAGGCCGGCTGGGCACTGCGGAGATGACGGGGGTCTCCATTGCCAACCAGTTTGTTTTTGTCTACATGCTCTGCATGTTCGGCGCCGTCAGCGGTGCGGGCATCTTCACGGCACAGTATCACGGAAGCGGTGACAAAGAAGGCGTACAGAATACATTTCGCTTCAAACTCGTGTTCACTACCTTTCTGGCGATCATCTTTGCGGCGCTGCTGTTCTGGAAACAGGATGCGCTGATTGGAATGTACCTGAAGGGGGAGGCTGCCGAGGGCGCGGCTGAGGCAACGTTTTCCTTTGCCAAGCAATATCTGAACCTGATCATGCTTGAGATGATCCCGATGGCGATCTGCCAGAGCTTTGCTTCGACGCTGCGTGAGACTGATCACGCCATGCCGCCCATGATCGCAGGGATCGCCGCGGTCCTGGTCAATCTCTGCCTGAACTATATCCTGATCTTCGGAAAGCTCGGCGCGCCGCAGCTGGGCGTAGCCGGTGCGGCGATCGCCACGGTAGTGAGCCGTTTTGTGGAGCTGCTGATCAACCTGATCTGGTGCGCGGCCAATCCCGGGAAGGCAGCATTCTTTCCGGGCGTCTTCCGGCACTTCCGCATTCCCCGTGAACTGGCTGGAAAGATCCTGGTCAAAGGCCTGCCTCTGATGCTGAATGAGACGCTGTGGTCAGCAGGGCTGGTTCTTGTGGATCAGTGCTACTCCTTACGGGGACTGAACGTTGTATCCGCGCAGAACATTGCTTATACCTTCTATGACCTTTTCTGCGTCGCGTTTACCTCCTGCGGTTCTGCGATCGGTATTATCATCGGGCAGGAGCTGGGAGCAGGAGAGCTCGCGAAGGCAAAAGGAGATGCGAAGAAGCTTTGCACACTGTCCATTGGGATCGGAACAGTGGTTGGGCTTGTCTTTGCGGCACTTTCCTCCTTCATTCCGCAGCTTTACAATACGACAGACGAGGTAAGGCGCCTTGCTGCAGCGATCATGCTGATCTTTGCGGCGATCATGCCGATGCTGGCCTATTGCAATGCAACCTATTTTATTGTCCGCGCCGGTGGAAAGACGCTGATCACCATGCTCACGGACAGCGGCTATGTCTGGCTTTTCCAGCTTACGGCGGCCTTTTTCATCAGCCGCTATACGGATATTCCGGTGATTCCCTTTTATGTGATCGTCCAGTCACTGCAGATCATTAAAGTCGCGATGGGAACCTACTTTGTCCGGAAAGGGATCTGGCTCACGAATATCGTTGGCAATTAAACAAAATGCTTTGGACGACAGGATAAGGATTGTGTTCCCCGAATGCATATGCTATAATTAACTTTACTATCTTTTAAGAGAGGCTGTTATGGCAGAAGAAAATAAACAGTTCCGTACCTCCAATCAGAGCAGGAAGAAAGTCAAGAGAAAAAGGACCGGCGGGCTTTGGCTGCTGCTCCTGATTCCTCTGATCCTGGTGCTTGGCATAGCACTGGGGCTGACTGTCCGCTATCTTCTGGATCTGCAGGCGTCCCGTAAGGAAACGCAGGCTGTCCCGGATACGACGCTGCCGGTCATCTCCACGGAAAACAGCAATAATACGATGCCTGTGGAAAGCCAGACCCTGCCGGAAGGCAGTACGGAGCTCCCTCCGGAGACGAAGGAGAGCGAGACGCAGGAAAGCAGCACTGCACAGGAGGCAAACGGGCAGTTTACTCCGCTGAAAACGGCGGAAGAGCTTTTACCCGTGCCGGAAGGCATCGTACGCGACGGTGATGAGATTTCCAAAGGCGGATGGTATGGCGGGAAGTTCACCAGAGATCTGGCCACCGGGCAGGTCGTGTGCGAATGGGACCGTTCGGCCGAGATCAAAAACATGCTGACAAAGTATGGGGCGATCTACCACAAAAACGAAGATCAGAAAGTCTGTTATCTGACCTTTGACTGCGGAGGGACTTCGTCGGCCGCAAATGTGAACGAGATCCTGGATATTCTGAAAAAGAAGGATGTCAAGGCAGTCTTCTTCATACCCGGAGACTTTTTCCTGAAGAATCTGAACCGGGACGGTGAGACGATCGACCAGGAGTGTGCGGCAGCAATGCGCCGGATCCTTCAGGAAGGACACGTGATCGGCAGCCACACGTATACGCATCCGCAGATGCCTAAGCTCTCCGATGAAGACTTTATCTGGCAGTTAAATACCCAGCATCAGCGTATCGAAAGCGCGCTCGGTTTTGCCTATCCGATTTCCTATTACCGTCCGCCGGAAGGTGCTGTCTCTGAACGGGACCTGTATCTGGCACAGAAGATGGGCTATCATGTGACGCTGTGGAGCTATGCTTACATGGACTGGAACCCCAGCAATCAGATGGAAGTCGGAGAGGCCCTGACCAAGGCGAAAGTGGGACTGCATGACGGCTGCGTCTATCTGCTGCATGCGCTAAGCTCCACAAACCGGGCCATGCTTGGCGATCTGATCGATTATATGAAGAGCGAAGGCTACGACATCAGACGGATCGACCGGTGATCCGGAAATAAAACATTGTAACAGGTATAGAGTATTTCTCGTTAAAAGCAACGAAAAAGCACGGCCGCGCGGACCGTGCTTTTTCACATTTCAAAACTGATTTATTAGTCTTCCAGATAGCGGCAGGCGGCGAGAGCGGCACAGGCGCCGTCACCGACGGCCGTGGTAAGCTGGCGGACTTCCTTGGTCCGGCAGTCGCCGGCCGCGAAGATGCCGGGCGTTCCGGTCAGTGCGCTTTCATCAGAGTACAGATATCCTTCGGGATCGACCGCGACCATACCGTTCAGAAATTCGTTCTGCGGCTTCTGGCCGACAGCCAGAAATACTCCCTCGAAGGGCTCGTCATGCCGTTCTCCGGTCCTGACATTCTTAAGCCTAAGTCCGGTGATGATCCCTTCTTCCGTCAGATATGCTTCCGCGACGGTATCATAGTAAAAGCGGATATTGCCCTGTGCAGCGGCTTTTTCCACCAGCTTTTTTTCCGCGCGGAAGGTATCCCGGCGGTGGATCAGGGTAACGCTTTTGCAGATCCCGGAAAGGAAAAGAGCGTCCTGAAGGGCGGTATCGCCGCCGCCGATCACCGCCACGTTCTGCCCGGCGCTTAAGGGGCCGTCACAGACGGCACAGAAGGAGAGTCCGCAGCCGATCAGATCTTCTTCACCGGGAAGTCCGAGGCCTTTGTGGGCAACACCGGTCGCGAGGATCAGCGCGCGGGCGAAGGCTTCCTTTCCTCCTGCCAGGAGACGGAAACCGTCTTCCGTTTTTGTGACCGCGGTGACTTCTTCGTTTTCCAGTGTGACGCCAAGTGATTCTGTCTGGTCTTTGAGCAGTCCCGCATAGTCTTCTCCGCTGATATGAGCGATCCCGGGATAATTCTCGACGAGCGGGCTGAACACGATCTGGCCGCCGAATGATTCCTTTTCATAGACGGCAACGCTCTTGCCGGCGCGGGCAGCATAGATGGCGGCGGTCAGGCCTGCGGGGCCGCCCCCCACAATGATGATATCGTACATCGTCAAACTCCTTTTTGTTAAAACAGGCGGCTCCCTTCGGGGCCGCCTGCTTCATGTCTGCCTGGGTCAGGCTTTCCGTTCATTCACGAACTGGATCACGCCGCCAACACCGACGATCTTGCGGAAATCACTCTTGCCCTGTGTATAGATAACGGTAGGCGACTGGCGGATACCGTAGCGGGCAACCAGATCGGGATTTTCTTCAGCCAGCAGCTTGGTGTACGGGATCCCGGCCTTTTCCAGCACTTCCTGCGCCTTCTTGCAGTTCGGGCAGGTACGAGTGGCGATCATCAGTACCTTTTCCTCGGTACCGGTGGTATCTTTCGCAAGTTCTTCGCTCTTCACAGCCTGCGCATCATCCGAAGCGGCGGCCTGCGCATGGCTGACGCGCATCACGCTGCGGTTGATGTCATACAGACGGCGGTCCTTGAATTCCTGAAGCTTGCCGTCATTCCAGTTCTGCACCGGACGATAGTAGCCGGTAATGCGGCTGTAGACCTCGGTCTTTTCACCGCAGTGCGGGCAGGTGTACTGCTCGCCCACAAGATACCCATGGTTCTTGCAGATGGAATAGGTGGGGCTCATGGTGTAATACGGCAGCTTGAAGTTTTCCGCGATCTTGCGGACCAGGTTCGCAGCGGCTTTCCAGTCAGGGAGCTTCTCGCCCAGGAAGGCGTGGAACACGGTACCGGAAGTATAGAGCGTCTGCAGTTCGTCCTGGATCTCCAGGGCGCTGAAGATATCTTCGGTATAGCCGACCGGCAGATGGCTGGAGTTCGTATAATACGGCGTGCCGTTCATGTTCGCGGTGATGATGTCCGGGAACTGCTCCTTGTCGTGCTTGGCAAAGCGGTAGGTGGTGGATTCGGCCGGAGTGGCTTCCAGATTGTACAGGTCGCCGTACTGCTCCTGATAATCAGACAGGCGCTCACGCATGTGATTCAGGACGTTCTTGGCAAATTCCTGGGTCTCGGTATGTGTCAGATCCTTGCGCAGCCACTTCGCGTTCAGGCCGGCTTCGTTCATTCCCACGAGACCGATGGTGGAGAAGTGGTTGTTGAAGGTGCCCAGATACCGCTTGGTATACGGATACAGGCCGTTTTCCAGCAGCTGAGTGATCACGGTACGCTTGGTCTTTAAGGAGCGTGCGGCAATATCCATCAGCTTATCCAGACGTTTGTAGAAATCTTCTTCGTCTTCCGCAAGATAGGCGATGCGCGGCAGGTTGATGGTCACGACGCCGATGGAACCGGTGGATTCGCCGGA
>CADCPP010000069.1 GCA_902803355.1 uncultured Lachnospiraceae bacterium
CGAAAAGCCCGAGCAGATCCTGGAAGATATCCTGAACCGCTTCGGCTATGAAGAACTGGAACGCAGACCTGTCCGCTTCCGCTGCGACTGCAGCAAGGAACGGATCGGACGCGCACTTGCCGGCCTGAACAAGTACGATCTGCTGGATCTCATGCTTGCGCAGGAAGACATCGAGGTGAGATGTGACTACTGCAATACGGCCTATACCTTCAGCCGTGATGAGATGAAGAGGCTGTACAAGAAACTCCACAGACCCGGAAAAGATGAAGACAGTAAAAAAGACAAGAAAGAAGACGGCGGAAACGGCGAAGACTAAGAACCCGCGCGAGATGAGGAAAGCAGCGAAAGACGCGCGCAGAGCACCCTGGCATGTCTGGATCATCCGGCTGCTGCTCGCGGCCATTCCCGGCGCAGCTGCCTTTGCCCTGCTGAAATACTCGGAGAGTCATAAGGCCTTCTCCGAGTGGTTTGCCCTGCACGTACAGCCTCTTTGGGAAGGCTCCATGGGGCGTTTGACCTCGCTTTTTCCTTTCTCCGTAAACGAGATCGTGATCTACCTGGCCATCCTTGCCGCGGTTTATTTCCTGATCCGGGATATTCTCAGACTGTTCAAAACCAGCGCGAAGCCGCAGTGGTTTCTGCACTGGCTGCGGGCGGCCCTACTTGTGTGCGGCGTGCTGTTTCTCATGTCTACCGTGGGGAGCGGCGTGAACTTCTCCCGCCTGACCTTTGCGGAAAAGACCGGCCTTTCCACGGCCGGCGGAACAGTAGATGAGCTGGAAGCGCTCTGCCGCAGGATGGTGGAGGGCGTAAACCGCTATGTGGACCTGGTGGAGCGCGATGAAGACGGCTGCTGCGTGGTGGCGGACAGCCTTCCGCAGGATGCCGTGGCGGCTCTGCGGAATCTGGCGAAGACCTACGACTTTCTGGATGTCTACTACCCGAGGCCGAAAGCCGTGCTCTGGTCCGAATTTCTCTCTTACAGCAATTTCACCGGAATCTATTCCCCCTTCACGGGCGAGTGCCAGTACAACAAGCTGATCCCGCAGTACAACCTGCCGCATACGGTCTGCCATGAGCTCGGCCACGCGGCTGGCTTTGAGCGGGAAGATGAAGCAAACTTCATCGGCTTTCTGGCCTGTATCGAATCCGATGATCCCGTCTTTGCCTACAGCGGATACCTGCTGGGCTATATCTACGCGACCAATGCCCTGTACGGCGCGGATTACGACCGCTTCCTTGAAGCACGGAAGGGGCTTGATCCGAAGGCAAGCCATGACCTGGATGTGAATACCGAATACTGGGGCCGCTACAAGGGCAAGGTGGCGGAGGTCTCGACCGCCGTGAACAACAGCACGCTGGAATTTCACGGCGTGGAGGACGGCGTGAAGAGCTACGGCCGCGTGGTGAACCTCATGCTGGCCTGGTACCGGGAACAGTAACTTGGATCAGCCGCCTTGAGCGGCATAAAGAGGATATGCTGACAGTATTCAACGGTCTTCTGACCCCCATTCTCTATATGCTTTTCTTTATCGCGGCAGGCTTTCTCCTGCGGCGGCTGAAAGCGCTGCCGGACAATGCGGCGCTGGTCTTATCAAAGCTGGAAAGCAACCTGATCATTCCGGCCATGATCCTGAACACCTTTATCAGACACTGCAGCCGGGAGTCCATCGTGGCCAATTATCCCGCCATGCTGCTTTCCGCAGGGCTGGAGATGCTGCTCATCATCCTTTCAAGGCCGCTGTCCGGCCTCTTTGCGAAGGAAGGCTATGAACGCAATCTGTACCGCTACGAGCTGATCTACCCGAACACCGGCTTTTTCGGCTACGCCCTGGTGCAGGCCGTGTTCGGCTCGGAGGTCCTGTATCACTTCATGCTGTTCCTTTTGCCAGTGACCATGGGCTGCTATACCCTCGGCATCTCGCTTCTTACGCCTGCGGGGCATGACGCAAAGAGCCAGTGGAAGCGCCTGTTGAACCCGTCCATGCTTTCGGTCGCAGCCGGGATCCTCTTAGGTCTGGCCGGCGTTGAGAAGATCCTTCCGCAGTTTCTGTCTGACGCGTTAAGCGCGGGGGCGTCCCTGTTTACGCCCCTTGCCATGCTGCTGACCGGCTTTACCATCGGCGGCTTTGCCCTGAAGGATCTGTTCGGGCAGGGCAGGTCCTACCTGGTGATCCTGCTGCGCATGATCGTTTTCCCGGCGCTGCTGATCGCTCTGGCTTATCTTTCCGGAGCAAGCAGGCAGACCCTGATCTTTGTCCTCTTTGTTCACGCGCTGCCGCTCGGCATGAACCCGGTGATCTATCCGCCGCAGTTCGGCAGGGATGCGAGACCCGGGGCATCCATGGCGCTGATCTCGACGATCCTGAGTTTGCTCACCCTGCCGCTGTTCTATGCGCTGCTGCTGAAACTCCTCGGCATGCTGCCGATGGCGTAGGGAAATGATATCTTAAAGCTTCACCCTCCTCGGGATGGCAGCAAAAAACTTGTGATTCATTATTTCGGCAAGTAAACCCCAGATTATCCTTGACAAGCTGAGAGAAAGCGTGGTTCTTATATTAGTAGAGAAATACATGGTGAAAAAGCGCATAATAATCGTTTTTGTTGTTCTGTCAGTCATGCTCTGTGCATGTTCTGAACAAGGTTCCTCCTCAAAGAGCTCTGCTGAGGTTTCCGCGCCGGAAGC
>CADCPP010000070.1 GCA_902803355.1 uncultured Lachnospiraceae bacterium
GGCAAAGCCTTCCACGTGATCCTTTTCCTTCTGCAGCAGGCTTTCGGGGATAAACAGCGGCAGTGCCACGTTCTCCACGCCGGTCGCCTTGAAGCGGGAATCCAGCTCGTGCATGATGTTTTCCCAGATCGCGTATCCCGCGGGTTTCAGGATCATGCAGCCCTTCACGCTGGAATAGTCCACAAGGTCCGCCTTCAGGACCACGTCTGTGTACCACTGCGCGAAATCTTCTTCTCTGGCGGTGATCGCCTTCACCAGTTTTTTGTCATTTGCCATTTTATCTCCTTCCGTCCCGGACCCTTTCCGGGCACACAGAATCCTTATACAGACAAAGCCGGAGCAGGCTCAATGTCTGCTCCGGCTTTTCTTCGCTTAACTCAGCCCGCAGTGCTGCTTTCCGCTTCTTCCGCACCCTTGCTTTCCGCAGCGGCGTCTTCCGTTTCGGCTTCCGGGGTGGTCTCTTCTTCGGTCTCTGCGATCCCCGCGATGTCGCCGATGATCAGTTCGTCCCGGGTATAGATCGGCTGAGCCTGCTTCCAGTTATCATAAGCGTTCCAGCCGGTCACCGCCAGCGCGACAACCAGACCCGCCGCCAGAACAAGTCCCACGATCTTCCAGATCAGCGTGGTTCTTTTCTTGGCTTTGCGTTCCTTCTCCAGCTCTTCTTTGCGGTTCTTTTTGAACTCTTTATATTTGTCGACCTTTGCCTGGCTCATAATGCATTATTCCTCGGTTTCTCTCCGCAATTCCGTCCGTTTTCGCAGACGTAGAAGTATTTTACAATGTGGAAATTCAAAATGCAAGCACTTTCTTTCATGATTTGCATCTTCCGGTGACAAGATACATCTTCTCATTGGAAATGACCGCGGAAAGGCGGGTGTAGCGGGCAAAGATCGCTGTCAGGTCCTCTGCCATCATGAGACCGTTTGACACAGCGCTTGCCGTCCCCTCGTGGTGGCGATCGATCTTCCTGCGGCTCATGCCGTGCGCCACAGTCAGCGTTCCCCCCGGCGCAAGCTGCGAGGCAAGGCCTCTGATCAGCGCGTCAGGATCCGTAAAATGCGGGAAGGCGTTATAGACCATGATCACATCAAAGGGTCCGCCGAGCTCCGCTTCCACCGCGTCTCCGCAGAGGATGGTCACGTTTTCCTGCGGAAACTTCGCCTGTGCGATCTTCACCATTTCCGGAGAAAGATCGATCGCCGTTACGGACGAAGCGCCGCGCGCAAGATAGTCCGGGATGAGCACGCCGGTCCCGCAGGCCACATCCAGTACCCGGGCGCCTTCGCGCATGCCGGCCTCATCCAGGATCACGCGGATGATCTCGTCATCCCTGATCATTTCCGCATCCCAGTTCGGCGCTAATTTATCGAAAAACTCCTGTACCGTCTTTGTCTCCATTGATCTTCTCTTTTAACCCCTTTTCATACCGACAAGGAAAAACCTTGTGAAGATTGTACCAAATACGATCTTAAAGCGCAACAAAAACAGAAAACACTTGATTTCTGTAAAAAGCCGTGTATAATCAGCCCTATATTGAACTTTTCGGTGCGTTATTGCACTCGCTTAGTTCAAAATTCAATTTGTATTCTATTTCGGGGAGGTACAGCATGAGTGAGCAGACTTTTTCCGACCGTTTAAAAGCGGCCATGCAGTTAAAGCATATTAAACAGATCGATCTGGTCAACGCAGCGGAAGCTGCCGGCATCAAGCTCGGCAAAAGCCACGTCAGCCAATATGTGAGCGGCAAGACCGTTCCGCGGGACAATATCCTGACTTTTTTAGCCAAAACCCTGGAATGCGATAAAGAATGGTTGAAAAACGGCGACGGAAAAACGCCCGGTTCAGTTAAAAGTTCAATTTCAGACCGTGACGAAAACGGACGCCGCCTTTTTACCAAATCCCGCAAACTGGACAATGTGCTTTATGATGTGCGCGGTCCGGTGGTCGATGAAGCAAACCGCATGGAGGCGGAAGGCATCGAAGTCCTGAAGCTCTCCATCGGTAACCCTGCCCCCTTCGGCTTCCGCACGCCCACCGAGGTCATTCAGGATATGTCCAGTCAGCTCACGGAGACCGAAGGCTATTCGCACTCCAAGGGTCTCTTTGCCGCGCGCAAGGCGATCATGCAGTACAGCCAGCTGAAACACCTGCCGAACCTTTCCGTGGACGATATCTACACCGGCAACGGCGTGAGCGAACTGATCCAGCTGAGCATGAACGCCCTGCTGGACGACGGAGACGAAGTCCTCATCCCCGCCCCGGATTACCCGCTCTGGACCGCCTGCGTAAACCTTGCCGGCGGCAAGGCCGTGCATTATATCTGTGACGAGCAGTCCGAATGGAATCCGGACATTGAAGACATCAGGAAGAAGGTCACGGACCGCACCAAGGCCATCGTAATCATCAATCCGAACAACCCCACCGGTGCGCTGTATCCGGTGGAGCTTCTGCAGGAGATCGTCGAGGTTGCCCGTGAGCATGAGCTGATGATCTTTTCCGATGAGATCTACGACCGCCTGGTCATGGACGGCCTGAAGCACACCTCCATCGCGAGCCTCGCACCGGATCTGTTCTGCGTCACCTTCAGCGGTCTGTCCAAATCCCACATGATCGCGGGCTACCGGATCGGCTGGATGGTGCTCTCCGGCAACAAGGCGCTTGGCCGCGATTTCATCCAGGGGCTGAACATGCTGTCCAACATGCGCCTTTGCTCCAACGTCCCGGCCCAGTCCATCGTGCAGACCGCCCTCGGCGGCACGCAGAGCGTGGAAAGCTACCTGGTGCCCGGCGGCCGCATCTACGAGCAGCGCGAGTATATTTACAACGCACTGAAGGACATCCCCGGCATTTCCGTCGTCAAGCCTAAGGCCGCCTTCTACATCTTCCCGAAGATGGATATCGAGCGTTTCCATATCAAGGATGATGAAAAATTCGCGCTTGACCTTCTGCATGAGAAGAAGATCCTGATCACGCGTGGCGGCGGCTTCAACTGGCCGGAGCCGGACCACTTCCGCATCGTCTATCTGCCGCGGGTCGAAGTTCTTGACGAAGCCATGAAGAAGTTCGCGGACTTCATGAAGACTTATCGGCAGTAAGCCATACGATACAAATGCAAAGCCCGGCAGGCCGCGAGGCCGCCGGGCTGTTTGATTCCGTCACGTTCATGCCGAAGCGGCACGTATCATCCGTTCCATCTCCGCCTTACCCGCAGCAGCAAAAGCAGGGAAAACACAAACCACACGAGGCAGGAGATCCGTCCCGCCGCCGAAGCAAAGAGAGGATTTCCGTCCGAAAAGAAGCGCATCGGCGTAAGCAGCGCCGCTCCGTCCGCGCCCATGCGGTATGCCGCCGCCGGAAGCAGCAGCACGGCCGTTCCGGCAGCCATTGCCTTTTCTCCCTCTCCCGCGATCTCG
Organism: uncultured Lachnospiraceae bacterium; assembly: GCA_902803355.1. Classification (GTDB taxonomy): domain Bacteria; phylum Bacillota; class Clostridia; order Lachnospirales; family Lachnospiraceae; genus UBA6987. The sequence goes on from CADCPP010000070.1 coordinate 3,417, forward strand.
CTGAGATACAGACAAACATGCGTCACAGCCAGCATCCCCGGCAGTTTTGCCGCATAATAAAGCACCAGCGCCCCGGTCATGCTCAGTCCGGCCGGAAGGCGAAGGAACATGTTCACGTTATGGCAGGAGATCTGCCGCAGCGGCAGCGTCTCATACGAGTGCAGCAGCCAGTAGGCCTCCCTGCCGTATATCAGCGCGAAAACAAAGAACGTCAGCAGCAAAGCGAGCGCATATTTCCGCCGGAAAGTTCCGTTTCGCCCGCCTGCCGTCGACATAAGCAGCTGCCGCATCCCGCCGGAATGCTCCAGCGCAAACAGCGGCGCCAGAGAAAATACCAGGATCGCGGTGACGATCAAAGCGTTTTTCCGTACCGTCTGCCGGGCTCCCGCATCCAGATAATTCCGCAGGACCGTATCTTCCACCACCCAGGGTTCGAACCCTTCCGCTTCCCCTCTCTTTTTCAGCAAAGCAATACGCTGCTCAGCTCTGCCGATGGCGTTCGTAAAGTCCGTCTTATCTCCGCCGAAGCGTTCCAGCGCTTCCCTCGCCGCCTTCAGATAGGCATCCGTCTCTTCGCCGACGGGCCCCTGCATCTGCAGCAGATACTGCCTCTCCAGGGCTCCCTCCACGGAATAGTACGCGCCGCTGTCATAGTTCAGCCTGCGGGTCAGCAGGGCAGCCGCCGCGATGATCAGCAGGGAACCGCTCAGGATCAGCCACTTATGCGCTTCGAACAGGAAGCGCGGCCAGTGCCGCCGCAGGGCATCCCCCGCGCGGTCGGCAAGCTGCACAGCCTTCCCCAGGATATCCCTGTTCCCGAAGGGATAGCGGCGGCTCTGCAGCAGCACGCAGACAGCACCGGTCACGGCGGCCAGCATAAGCATCAACCCCAGCAGAAGCGCCCTTTTTCCGACAGGAAAGCCAAAGAAATTGATGTTCACATACTCCGTATACAGCCGGGCCGCATGGATCCACGAGAAGACGTTGACATGCTTCAGCGGCGAGAAAACCGACTGAACGGGTATCGTCCGGTACAGCAGATATTCCGCGCCGAACGCAGCCGCCGTCAGCAGCCACGTCAGCTGCATCTGTTTCAGAAAGCTGAGGAAAAACCAAAGCAGCAGACCGAGCAGGAAGCCGCAGGCCGCGCGGACAAGCATCACCCGGATCAGCCAGCCCCGCACCGAAAGCTGTGCGGTGCATTTTTTGAAGCTGACCAGAGACTGTACCGGCCGCGAAAGATCCCCCGCACCGTTCACGGCAAAGGAAAGTGCCAGCGGCAGGCCGTAGAGCAGCAGGACATACAGCACCGAAAAGAACAGCAGGATCCCGCAGCGCCGCGCGCCAAGTTTTCCCCTTCCGCCGGAGCAGCATCGGATCGAAGCCTCCAGCCCCTTTTTCCGTTCGTCAAAGAACGACATCGCGGCAAGCAGCATGACGGCAAGAAAACAATAGTCCGCCGCTTCAAAAGCCAGCCACTCCTCCACAGCGCGGTCATTTCCCAGCTGCACCCCGGTTCCGATAAGCGGTTGGAAATCCTCCGCAGTCTTCAGGATATTCCGGTAGACAAAACTGTTTTTGTCCCGTCCGAAGAACGAAGAATTCTGCTGCCTCTCCGCCTGTGACTGCACCTGTTTCAGATACGCGGCATAGTCCCGGACATGCACCGCCTGCGCATACAGCCTCGTCACTTCGGTATCCGCTTCCATCCCTGCCGCTTCTTCTGCTTCCATCTCCGCCTTCAGCGCTGCGGCAAGCTCTTCCGGCGTCTTCTCCGCATAGTCACGGAGCAGCGTCTGATACGCCTCTGCCCCGCTCTGCCGCACGTCAAAGCTGCCTCCGGTCTGTTCATACAGAAACAGACCGAGGCAAAGCAGCGGCACCGCCAGAAAGACCAGGCATCTCCGGCGGTCCGACAGGATCCGCCGAAGTTCATTCGCCATCGTCTTCCCCCAGATAATACAGATAAACGTCCTCCAGACCGGGAGCGTGCAGCACCGGTTTCCAGTCCTGCGGCAGCGATCCGATCAGTTCTTCCGACGTACCGGTTTTCAGCAGCTGTCCCTTCTTCAGCAGAAGGATCTGATCCGCAATGGCTTCGATATCGCTGACGATATGCGTCGCAAGAAGCACGATACGGTCCTGCGACAGACGGTAGATATGGTCCCTCAGCCTGGCGCGTTCCTTAGGATCAAGGCCAGCCGTGGGCTCATCCAGGATCAGGACCTTTGTCTGCCCCAGCAGCGCCTGCGCCAGCACGACCCGCTGTTTCATTCCGCCGGAAAACGTGCGGATCCTGCGGTGGCGGACGTCGGCGATATTCGTCAGCTCCAGCACCCGGTCGACCTCTTTCCGGATCTCTTTCCGCGGGATCTCCTTCAATTCGGCCATGTAGACCAGAAAACTTTCCGCCGTCATGCCTTCGTAAAAGCCCTGCTGCTGCGGCATGTAGCCGAGGGTCCTGCGAAAGTCCCGCCCCATCCCGCGCACGTCTTTTCCGTCAAATAAAATATCTCCGGCATCCCGTTTCAGATTGTCGGTGATCAGATTCATCATCGTACTCTTGCCGGCGCCGTTCGCTCCGAGTATCCCGTAAATGCCTTCCCGGAAGGTATAGGAGAAATCATTGAGCGCGAGTGTATCCCCGTACTTTTTTGTTACATGTTCCAGCTTCAGTTCCATGATCGTCCTCATAAAAGAGCGGCAGA
>CADCPP010000071.1 GCA_902803355.1 uncultured Lachnospiraceae bacterium
CCCGTCAATCCGAAGCTGCACTGCGGCATCTGCGGCGAGCACGGCGGTGACCCGAGCTCCGTGGAGTTCTGCGACATGATCGGCCTGGACTATGTGTCCTGCAGCCCGTTCCGCGTACCGATCGCCAGACTCGCCGCTGCGCAGGCCGCGATCGCCAGAGAAAGCGAAGCTGCCTCTGCCAGCGATGATCTGAAAGCAAAGGCCGAAGCCGCCAAGACCGATCTGAACGAAACGGTCGAAGCTGCCAAGGCTGCCCTGAAGGAAGCTGCCGTGAAGTACAGTGCCATCGCTGCCGACAAGGCGGAAGATCTGAAGGACGTTGCCGCTGCTGCCTGGAAGAGCCTGAAGGCCGGCTGGGAAGAAGCGAAGAAGACCTTTGACGAGGAAAAGAAAAACTGATGCCTGAGGCGTGACGCTTCGACAGATCAAGGGCCGGCCCCGCAGCTGCGGGACCGGCCCTTTTGTCATTGACCGCGTCTGCGCAAATGGGTATAATAGAATCAAAAGAAAAACAAGACCGCAGAACCGGTTTCAGCTGCGAAGGGAGAGACAATGAAGGAAAGAATAAAAAGCTTAAACGGAGAGCGAAAGGTCATGCTGACGGTCTTTGCTGCCCTGCTTACCGTCTTTACGATCCTTTATTGCGTGGCAGCGTTCCGAAAAGGTTATGCGTACTGCGATGAGCTCTTTCTGCCCCGCGAGGAGGGAGAAAATACGGTCTGGTCCGGAAAGCTTTACGGCGCGAAGGCTTCCTTTACCGTTATGCCGAATAATACCGTACGCTTTGTCTGGAACAATAAGACCTGGGACCTTTATACTGTGACCGAAGACCCCTCGGCCGTGCCGAAGAGCATGAAGGGCAGCCGTTCCCTGCAGGGGATCGTGGTCCGCTGCGGAGAGAAGGTCATCTTCCGGGGCGGCATGGAACGCGGAGAAGCGGAAGGCCATAAGCTGTTTTTCCTGTATAAGGAGGATGGCACGCCCTACTGGGAGATGTCGGTGTCCGCGGGATACGATGAGAACGCGGCAGAGCGCCTTGTGGAGCCGGACGTCTATACGATCCTGGATCTTTTGGGCGGACCTTCCTTAAGCCGCAGGGGCAACTGGCTCCTGTGGTTTGTCGGCGCCTTCACCTGCATCATGGGCGCAGTACACGTCCTGTATGCAGACGAGATCTTCCGCTGGAACATGAAGCTGACGCTGCGCGGCGCGGAAGGGGCGGAGCCGACCGAACTTTATGCGGGCTCGCGCTTTATCCTCTGGATCGCGTGGGCGGCAGTTTCATTCTTCGCCTTTATCAAGGGACTTCAGCTGATCCAGTGAATCATCTGATCTTCGGAACATAATAAAACGTGCATACGCGCAAGGCATCACAGCGAAGGGAGCATCATCATGAATGCGAGAGAATATCTGGAGATCCTGCATGTGGCGGAGCGGCTCAAGGATACGCCGCGCCACTGCACCACCTCAAACAGACGCAGAGAAAGCGTGGCCGAGCACAGCTGGCGGATTTCTCTCATGGCCTTCCTGCTGCGCCGAGAATTCCCGGAGCTGGACACTGATAAAGTCGTGGACATGTGTCTGATCCATGATCTCGGCGAGTGCTTCACCGGCGATATCCCCGTCTTTATGAAGACCGACAGTGACCGTGACACGGAGGATTCCCTGCTTGCGCGGTGGGTGGGGACTCTGCCGACCGGCGTCTCGGAGGATATGGCGGCGCTTTATGCCGAAATGGACGCGCAGGAAACGCCGGAATCAAAGCTGTATAAAGCGCTCGATAAACTGGAGGCAGTCATTCAGCACAATGAATCACCCATCGATACCTGGGAGCCGAACGAATATGAACTGAACAAGACCTACGCCTTCGACGCGGTGGCTTTCTCGGAATGGCTGACCGCTCTCCGGCAGGAGATCCTTGCCGATACCCTGGAGAAGATCGCGGAGGAAGAGCGGAGGAGAGAAAATGAGACTGGTCACGGAAGAAAGCTTCCGGAAGGCTGCGGTGGAAGGATAAATACATGACTATCGAGGAAGCGAAGAGGTTTTTTATGAGCTGCGGCGGCAGCAGCTTTCACATGAGCCGCGAAGATGAAGCCCTCTGCCAGGCCTACAGAAGACTGAATATTGACAAGGAAACAGAAGAGACGTGGCGGAAGGAACTGGAAGCGGAGAAGGCAAAGCATGCCACGGCGCCGTGGGAAGAATATGACGCCGCCGTAGAGCGGCTGCTTGAAGAAAAGTATCTGGTGGTCGATATCCTGCCGCGCCAGGTCCCTGCGGAAAGCCGCGGGCAATATTTTGCAGCTGAGGAGTTTTATACGAAAACGGAAAGGCTTGCCGGCCTTTACCGGAAATTTGCGGAGGTCCTGCTGGGGCTGAACTGCTACTATGATCTGGTCGTTTCGGACGGCCTCCTCTGGATCAGAAATCCTGCGCCGGAACGGCTCTTTGCGAAGATCGCCGGCTGCTGGGAAAGGGAATATGTGAATATCCTCATCATGGAGGAAGATAGTCTGATCAGCTTAAGCGGCGGCGATCTTTATATGACGATCTACCATCCGTCGAAAGAGCTGGCGGAGACCGCCGCAAAGCTGGCAGCCGCGCAGGGACTGTTTGTCAGGTGATGACGCCTCAGAACAGTGCGGTAAAGAGGACGAATAGCCAGTGCGCAGCCGCGCCGGCGGCGAGACCGCCGATCGTATGGCTCAAAATGGCTTTGCCGATCAGCTTTTTGCAGTTCAGACTGTCCATCATGGAAGCGTGCGTGCTTAAATAGCCGCTCCAGCACATGCACATGGCGGTGAAGACCGCAATGTCGCCCGCCTGCACAAGGCCGCTGCGGATTAGCGTCGTCGTCAGGCTCATGGCGGCACCGGCTGCGCCGAGCGCCGTGACCGGGATGCCGATCGCTTCCGGGGAAGAAAAGCCAAAGAGAGGCTGAAGAATAAAATCGATTTTGCCGGCCAGCGCAGGCAGAAGCCGGACGCCTTCATAGGCCGCTCCGGTGTAGATGCCGCCCTCACCGGGACCGTTGATCAGCATCATGACCAGTGTGCAGATGACCAGCACGCCGGGAATGATGCTGATTCCCATTTTGACGCCGTTATGGCCTCCCTCAAGGATCGCCGCGATCGCCCTGCTTCCGATGCCGCCGTCCCGGATGGGACGCATGCCCCGCGGGACTTCCGGCTCGGGAGCTGTCTTTGCATCGCCCTCTGCGGTCAGATGAGTGCCTGCGGAAAGGTCTGCCTCTTTGCCGTAATATCTTCGCGAGAAGATCAGCATGATCCGTGTGGAGACGATGCTGCCGATCACCGCGCCCAGAAGGCCGATGAGCACGGCTCCGCCGAGCGGCGCGCCCATGGCAGGAGACAGGCTGTACATGTAGGTGCAGACGATCAGTCCCATACCGAAGGAGGTCCCGAGGTTCGTCAGGGCAGGAAACTGATAGTTTTTGAAATAATGACGGAAATAGCGGTCTTCGGACAGGGCCAGGATCGCAGGATTATCGGAAAGAAAGGTCGTGACCACGCCAAGGGCGGCGGCGCCGGGAAGTCCGAAAATCGGCTTCATGAGGGGCTGCAGCAGGCGGTTGACCAGTGCCACAAAACCGAATTCCGACAGCAGCGCGGAGACGGCTCCCATGAGCACGCAGACGGCGGTGATGTACAGGACCGTGTCGATCAGCAGGCGGTAAGCCGTGTTCATCATGGTGTTCAGGGCATTGGCAAGCCCCATCTTCCAGGCGAAAAAGCCGAAAAACGCGAGAAAAACGAACGGAAACACAAACGTTTCCGCTGCCAGTTCCTTTTTGTAGGAAATACTGTCTTTATTGATCTGTTCGTCCATTGAGTTATTCTCTCCCCAAGTCATTGTAGTCATTTCCCGCCGCTTGTCAACCGGAAAAAGAAAGCTCTTGCGGAAACTGCTTGAGCCATGCTTTGTTTTATGGTAAATTTTATTCACTGAGCGAATACCGGAGGAAATGACATGACGA
>CADCPP010000072.1 GCA_902803355.1 uncultured Lachnospiraceae bacterium
CCTACTAGGCTGTATGCAGAGAGAATTACATACAAAACAAGGCTGCGCGTTGTCGCGCAGCCCTGTTTGAGAAAAGAAGTTAAGAAAGTGAGATCAATTGTTTGCAGCCTCGGTGCTCGTTGCGGCTTCGGTGGAAGGCGCTGCAGTGCTCGTTGCAGCTTCGGTGGAAGGCGCCTCGGTGCTCGGGGCAGCTTCCGTGGTCTTGGCTACGTAAGACGGTTCGACCTTCAGGTTCTTGAAGTCCTTCGTGACCTTGAAGGGCTTGGCAGCGCTCTGCCAGGTCTTGTAGGTCTCGTTGAAGGCTTCCGCCTGTCTTGAGGAAGTCAGGGAATCTCGTTTTTCTGCCGCGGCTTCGAGATCATCATCGTTAATGCAGTAGAGGACATACCAGCCGGTGCCCGACGTGTAGACGACCTTGGATTCGCCCGTCTTCATCTCTTTGCCTTCGGTATAGTAGGTAGCCGTGGCAGTGGTGTCGCTGTAGGCATAGCTCACCGTGCTGCTGGTCAGCGATTTCCATTTGCTTACGGTCTCATCCCAGCTGTCACCGCCCAGCAGATTGACCTGGATCAGATTGGCCAGGGCTTCACCGGACAGTTCGCTTGAAGAAGACGAACCTTCAGTGCTCTCAGTGCTCTTCGTGCTGTCTTTGCTGGGTTCCGGTACGAGGAGATAGCCGATGGTGAAGCTCTTGCATTCTTCGTCGGTCACGCTGACGTCGATCTTCTTCATGGCATCCAGAGCGACCTTATAAGCCAGGACGCGCTTCTCCAGATAGGTCTTCAGCTGGGCGTCGCCGGCTTCGCCGTTTGCGATCCCGGCCAGAGCGAAGAATTCGTCGGCATAGGTGTCGCGGACATCCTTGACCAGGCTGGTGAGCTTGGCATTGTCACTGTCCGTTAACACGGTGGCATTATCGCCGGTATGGTCCAGCAGGACATAGGTCTGCAGGATCTCCGCCATGACGTTTTCCTTCAGGGTCTGCTCGAAGGTCTGCGTACGGTTGCCGCTGGCAACGGGCCAGATGTCGGTGATGCCGTAGTAGTAGCGGTAGAGCATGCCGGTGTAGGACTCGGTGCCCCACTGATTCAGACGAAGCCAGAAATTGGCTTCATCCAGATAGGTGGTCTGGTCGCCGTAGGTGGCAGCTGCTGTGGTGCTGTATTTGTCTGTTGAAACATTGCCGCAGCCGGTGCAGAAGACCAGGACGGCAAGGATCAGTGCTGCAATGCGGGAAATGTGCTTCATAACACAACCTCCAAAAAATCATTAGCCGCTATATTATAGTTTTTTTTCTCCGGAACTGCAAGAGGTTTTTGCAGCAGGGATAAAAATTTAGAGCGCAGGCAGGGATCCGGCTTCTTCTGCCTTTTTCAGCTCCTGAATGAGTTCCTCTGCCTGGGACAGCAGGATCGCCGGCGAATGGACCTGGCCGGGAGTAAAGCGCGCAAGAAGCATGGGGCTGTCTCCGGCGGTCAGCTTCAGCCTGCCCCGGGAGTTTTGCGCCATGCGGATCAGGCCCTGGGGATCGATGGGGGCTTCCTTAAGCAGCGAAACGCGCAGCTCTGTCATATCGCCGCCGATCTCGGTAACGTAGGCGCTGTGCGCCTCTGCCTTCAGGAGGGCGATCCGCAGCAGGTGCTCCACCGGCTTCGGGTAGCTGCCAAAGCGGTCGATGAGCTCGTCCTGCATGTCCTCGTAGTCCGCGCGGGAGGAAATCTGCGCGATCCGGCGGTAGATATCCATTTTCCAGCTTTCGTTGCGGATGTAAGAGGCCGGAATATTGGCGTCCACGGCCAGATCCACGGAGGTGTCATACGAGAATTCCTTTGCCTCGCCTTTTTCCTCGCGGATGGCGGTCCCCAGCATCTTGCAGTAGAGATCATAGCCGACGGCTTCCATGTGGCCGTGCTGCTCAGCCCCGAGCAGATTGCCGGCGCCCCGCAGTTCCAGATCGCGCATGGAGATGCGCACGCCCGAGCCGAGCTCCGTATAGTCCCGGATGGCCTGCAGGCGTTTTTCCGCGACCTCCTTCAGCATGCGGCCGCGGCGGTAGAAGAGGAAGGCGTAGGCAGTGCGGTTGGAGCGGCCAACGCGCCCCCGCAGCTGGTAAAGCTGGGAGAGGCCGTAGCGGTCGGAATCCGCGATGATGATGGTGTTCACGTTCGGGATGTCCAGCCCGGTCTCGATGATCGTCGTCGAGACGAGAACGTCGATGTCGCCGGAGACGAAATCATACATGATCTGCTCCAGCTCGCGCTCCTTCATCTGCCCGTGCGCGAAGGCAACGGACGCATCCGGGGCGAGGCGCTGGACATGGGCCGTGACTTCCGCAATGTTCTTGACCTTATTGGAGACGTAGTAGACCTGACCGCCGCGGGCAAGTTCCCGGGCGATGGCTTCCCGTACGATCTCATCGTTGTATTCCGCAACATAGGTCTGGATGGGCACGCGGTCCATGGGAGGCTCTTCCAGCAGGCTTAAGTCGCGGATCCCGATGAGGCTCATATGGAGCGTGCGGGGGATCGGCGTTGCCGTAAGGGACAGGACGCCCACATTTTCCTTCAGCTTTTTGATCTTTTCCTTATCGGCTACGCCGAAACGCTGCTCTTCATCGATAATAAGAAGCCCCAGATCCTTGAAGCTGACATCCTGCGAAAGGAGGCGGTGCGTTCCGATCACGATGTCGACGGCGCCGCGCTTAAGCTCGCTGACAGCCTTCTTCTGCGCGGCAGGTGAGCGGAAGCGGGAGAGCATGGCGACCCGCACGGGATAGTCTTTCAGCCGCTCCACAAAGGTCTGATAATGCTGCTGGGCCAGAATGGTGGTCGGCACCAGATACGCGACCTGCTTGCTTTCCTGCACGGCCTTGAAAGCGGCCCGCAGCGCGATCTCCGTCTTGCCGAAGCCCACATCGCCGCAGATGAGCCGGTCCATGACCTTGCCGGCTTCCATGTCATTTTTCACTGCTTCAATGGCTTTAAGCTGGTCTTCAGTCTCTTCATAAGGAAATTGTTCCTCGAATTCCTTCTGCCAGACCGTATCCGGCCCGTAAACATAGCCGGCTGCTTTCGCGCGGGCAGCATAGAGAGCGACCAGGTCTTTGGCAATATCCGCGACCGCCTTTTTAACGCGGGTCTTGGTCTTTTGCCATTCCACTCCGCCAAGGCGGTTTAAGCTGGGCGGGGGATCCGCGTCTGCGGAAGCATATTTCTCGATGCGGTTCAGCTGCGTGACCGGGGCATAGAGATTGCCGCCGTCTTTATAGCTGATCTTGAAATAATCCCGTTCGATATGGTCAACGATCTTCTTTTCGATCCCGCAGTAGATGCCGAGACCGTGATCTTCATGGATCACGTAATCGCCCACGGAGAGATCGCTGACGGCGCTGATCTTCTGGCCGCCGGAGGAAAAGCTCCGGCGCTTCTTCGCGCGCCGCTTTCCGAAGACATCGCCCTCGGAGAGGACCGAGAATTTCAGCGAAGGATAGGAAAAGCTCTTGTGGATGCTGCCGTAGGTCACGAGGATCTGGCCGGGCATGACTTCCTTGCCTTCCTCCTCCGCGTAAAAGGCGTTCAGCTCATATTCGGAAAGGTCGTGGGAGAGGCGCTCCGCCCTGGCACGCGAGCCGCAGAGCAGCACGGTCCGGGTCTTCTCTTTTTTTGCCTTTTCAAGGTCCTTGATCAGCAGGTCAAAATGGCCCGCGTAGGAGGGAAGAGAGCGGGTCTCCACGTGGTCATGAAGGCCGGCGGGGACGGGATCATCCCGGTAGTCGAGGCCGGTGAGAATCAGGGTGTGGGGCTTGTTTAAGCCCTTCATGAGCGCAGGAACTTCGTGCAGCGAGGGAAAGTGCGGCAGCTCTGCGCCTTCGGCGTTTGCGGCTTCAAGGCGCCGCAGCATGCTTTCCTGATATTCTCCCGCAACGGCTTCCGCCCGGTCCCGGATGCGTTCGGGCTCATCCAAGACCAGACAGTCTGTCCCGGAAAAGTAATCCAGAAGACAGCCTGCTTCATCGCCGCCTTCCCGCGCGGGATAGACGGCCAGCTCTTCGAGATTTTCCAGTGACCTCTGTGAGGAAGGATCAAAGCTGCGGATGGCGTCGATCTCATCATCCCAGAATTCGATACGGACGGGGTTTTCCTCCGTAAGGGGATAAATATCCAGGATCCCGCCGCGCACGGAAAACTCGCCGGGCATCTCCACCACCTCTGTCCGGGAAAAGCCAAGCGCAGCAAGGCGGCGGCTCAGATCGCTGATATCGCTGATGGCGCCGGTTTTCAGCCGGATCACGTTTTTGCGAAGAAAAGCGGGAGAAGAGAGGCGGTCGAGCAGGGCGTCGGCCGTAGTTACAACAAAGCCGGACTCCTTTTCCAGCAGGAGCTTTAAGATCTGCATGCGCTCGCGGGCAAGAAGAGAGCCCTGGACGTCCGCGCCGTAGAAGAGAAGATCACGGGCAGGATACAGCTGCGGGGGCTCCGCCAGAAAGGCAGAGGCGTCCTCACAGAGCTCCTTCGCCCGGACCTCATTATAGGTCAGGACCAGCACCCGGGGGTACTGCGCCGTCAGCTCAGTGGCAAGATGCATCACACCGGAATCCACGTTTCCGGACAGGCAAACAGGAGCCCTTCCTTCCCGAAGGGCTCCGCTCCATTCTTTATAGGCCGACCATCCGGTCAGCGGATTCTGAAAATATCGTGCCATGGATCTCCTGATCTGTCATGCTGCGCCGCTTCGGGCGGCTGCAGCCCTGCAAATATACCATAAGAAAAAGCGCGGCGCAAGCAGGCGGCGCAGAAAACATTTGCAAAGAAAGAAAACTTGTGTCATACTGCAAGGCGGATTTTCCGGCGGAAGCCGGAGCATCCCCGCCCATGAAAGGTGTGTTGATGAAAAGGTTCCTTCACAAAACCGTATCCTGCCTGCTGACCGCCCTGTTTTGCGCGGTCCTTTTGGCTGCGTTTTCTCCAGCGGAAACGGCGAAGGCGGCTGGCTATGATGATGTGACTGCGATCGTGGAAAACTACTGGAGGATCGTGACATCGGGAGGCTCACAGCATGCCTACTGGAACAAACATTATTTTGCGGATGCCCTGATCCGGCAGACCGCGCAGGGGGATTATCTTTCCCAGATCACCCGCTCGCCCTGCTCGGTCACGCCCGGCGCGGAGCACCTTTACGTGAATGGCTGCACGTCCAACAACTGGTACGGTTACAGCCAGTGCTGGGGCTTTACCCTGTATATGGGCTATATCTCGACCGGCGCGGTCAATGAGGGCGGAGACTACGGCACACGTTACTATAACGTCGCAAGCGACTTTCATTTCCTCCCGGGCGATCACATCCGCTACGGCTGGCGCGAAAACGGGGACACAGCCACGCATTCCCTGTTCATCTACAAGGTGGCCGGCGGCGTGGTCTATACCATCGAGTGCAACTGGGGCGCAAATTGCCGGATCAATCTGCGGAGCTTTTCCGAAGCGGACTGCCGATGGTTCGTGAACCGCTTCAACGGCGGCGACAACAGCGATTTTCTCTTCCGGCCGTATTCCGTAAACCCGAAGGATGTGACCGGCGCGCGGGCTGTCCGCGTCTTCAGAAACTCCGTATGGAGCCTTGCGGGTGGTTTTAAGCACGGCGAGGGACAGAATGCGGAAAAGAACGCGCTTTATCTTGAACCCTTCTATTTTGAAGCAAAGACGGGCGATACCGTTATTCTGGAACGGGAAGATGCGGTCAACGAAACGCCGAACGGCTTTTATCTTTCCGATCAGATCAGTACGAATGCGGTCAGCGGTTCCTGGGGCTGGTATGACCTGCCGCTCAGCGTCACGCAGAAAAGCGGGGAGATGCAGTTCAGCTACTGGTACTACCCGTATACCTATTCGATCAGCTATGAGCTGGACGGCGGGGAGAACGACCCCGAGAATCCCGAAAGCTATACGGTCCTGTACGGCGTGAGACTGAAGAAGCCGGAAAAAGAAGGCTATCTCTTTGCCGGCTGGATGCTTGACGGTAAACGGGTGAGGGGGATCAATGAAGGCTGTAATGCTTCCTTTGCTTCCTCGGATGAGCTGTACGCGGCGCTGAGCGAAAGAATGACCGGCGACGTAACGCTCACGGCAGCCTGGATCAGGCCATATCCGGGAAGAGGCATTTATCACTGGAAGAGTCTGGAACGTCCGCCGTATATGAAGTAGGCTTCTTTAAAGAGAACCCCTGCAGCGGCAGGGAAAGGGAAAACCCGGGGCATCAAGCCCCGGGTTTTCCGTTATAGTCATTCATTACTTTATCCGGCCCGTCCTTCAGGAAGCAGAGCACGGCTTTCGCTGCCGTCTTCTCCAGCTCTTCAACCATTTTCCGGTCTTCTCCTTCAAAGGGCATCAGGACATGCTCGATCAGATCCCTTCCCTCTCCGGGGGCGCCTACGCCGAGGCGAAGCCGCGGAAACTGATCGCTGGAGAGCCGCCCGATGATGCTCTTTAAGCCGTTATGCCCTCCGGCGCTGCCCGCCTTGCGGAAACGCAGACGCCCAAGCGGCAGGTTGACGTCGTCGCAGAGCACCAGAATGTCTTCCGGAGGGATCTTGTAGTAGGCCGCAAGCGGCTGCACGCAGTCACCGGAAAGATTCATATAGGTCAGCGGCTTGACTAAAATGACCTTCTCGCCGCCAAAGGTCCCCATTCCGGTCAGGCCGTGAAAACGGTTCACGTTCACCTTGATGCCGGCATCCTCCGCGACCATATCCAGAGCTTTCCAACCCACATTGTGACGCGTGTTTTCGTATTTTTTGCCCGGATTGCCCAGGCCGACGATCATCTTCATAGGCTGCCTCTGCGCTTTAATTATCTGCCAGATCATAGCCGTTCTTCATGCTCTCGGAAGAGACGCGCAGCACGCGGCCAAGCGTCTTCGTGCTTTCTTCTTTCGCCATCGCGCAGAGCTTCTCATTGGCCTCGGCGGTCAGGGAGTAGTCGCCGCTCTCTCTCATTTTCGCGTCATATTCGCGCACGAGCCGGCGCCCTTTTGTGATAACGGCGTTCTGATAGCGCTCCACATGCTGGCGGCAGGCCGCATAGCTGTGATCCGCAAGGGCGCCGATCAGGCAGGAGGCCCAGTAGAAGTTCTCGGTGGAAACATCCAGCGTCACATTCTTGACATAGGCGGGCATATCCGGCACCGCGGGATAGAGCGGCAGGAGGGCATCGAAGGTAGTGGAACCAAAGCAGATCCACTCGATCCCCTTCAGGGCATCCGGCATATCCGGACGGATCTGGCACACGCTCGTCACACCGGTGCGGTTGATGCCGATGGAGCGGTACATGCCGCGCTTTCCGGTATCCTGCGAGGTGTAGGGATTATACGGCGTGCCCTGATAGTTGCCGGAAAGCAGATACTTCACATCTTCCACGGCGATCTTCCGGTCCGGTCTGAGCGACCAGGGGATGTTGTCGCTTTCCGGTCCGAATTCGGCATCCGGCCCGTCCCACTTGTGCGAGAGGGGCGTAAGATAGCGGCCCATGAACCAGGCGCGGGGCGTGTTGTAGATGTGGTCCATATCGCTGTGAGACCCGAAGATGTCGCGCGGATTGAACTTTCCGTCCTGATTGAGATCCAGGTCGTTGTCACGGATGAATTCGCGCAGGTCCGCGGAGCAAAGGTGCTCTTTCTTTTTGCCGAAGGCATCGTTTAAGTCGAAGCTGTCCATGCCGAACTGGTTCGGCATGATCACGCAGACATCATCCGGCACCCGCTTCGCCATCCAGTGATGGCCGCCGATCGTCTCCATCCACCAGACCTCGTTTTCGTCATTGAACGCGATGCCGTTTGATTCATAGGTGCCGTACTGCTCCAGCAGGCCGGCCAGGCGCAGCACGCCTTCCCGCGCGCTGTGAATATAGGGAAGCACCAGGACCACGATGTCTTCCTCACCGATGCCGCCGGGGATTTCTTTCTCTCTGCGGGACTTTGCCTTCTTCAGCTCGACGAGCGGATCTGCCGCCAGAACTCTGGGATTGGAGGTGATGGTCTCGGTA
>CADCPP010000073.1 GCA_902803355.1 uncultured Lachnospiraceae bacterium
ATCTGGTCCTCTGCCAGCGCGACGGCGGAAAGTGAAGAGGGGCTGGTGTGGATCTCCGGCTATATCCCGGAAGCGGATCTGGAGACGTTCAAAAAGGAAGCAGCAAAGAACAGCTGGGCCTACGCCGCGGACGATGTCGCCGAAGACGATGACAAGGTCCCGACCAAAGTGCGCTACAGCAAGGTCTCCGGCCTGATCAAGCCCGTATTTGACATCCTGGGCATCCTGCCGGGATACCGGGAACAGGATATTTCGTTCTGGTTCTTCCTGTTCTTCATCCTGTTCTTTGCCATGATCATCGGGGACGGCGGCTACGGCGTGCTGATCCTGCTCGGGACCATCGCGATCAATCTGAAGATGAAGAAGGGGAACAATATCACCTTCCTGCTGTATGTGCTTTCGATCGCGACCATCGTCTGGGGCGCGGTCACCGGGACCTGGTTCGGCATTGAGAAAGCCATGGAGGTTCCCTTCCTGAAAGCCCTGGTCATCCCGGGCTTCGCGAACTATCCGGAATACTTCAATGTGGCGGCGAGCGCGCAGCAGAACACCATCATGAAGTTCTCCTTCTCGATCGGCGCCGTACAGATGGTCCTGGGATCGTTCCTCGCGATCCGGAAAAAGATCGCGGAGAAGGACTTAAGCTGGCTGGCCAACCTTGGCTGGGTCATCGCGATCATCGCGATGTACCTGCTGGCCTTAGTCCTGGTCATCGGGGAGAGCATCCCCATGGTTCCCGTATTCGGGGCGATCGGGCTGGCCTTCCTGCTTGTGGTCCTCTTTGGCGGCATGGCCCCGGACAAGACCTTCGTGCAGGGCCTGAAATCGGGCCTCGGAGGCGCCTTTACGGCATTCCTGGATACCATCAGCTGCTTCGGCAACGTGATGAGCTACATCCGCCTCTTTGCCGTAGGCATGGCCGGGCTTGCCATTTCGCAGAGCTTCAATGACATCGCGGCAGGCTTCAAAGGACCGCTGGTCATTGCCGGAGTGATCGTGGTGATCATCGGACACGCGCTCAATATCGTGATGTGCTTCCTCTCCGTGGTCGTGCACGGCGTCCGCCTGAACGTGCTGGAATTTTCCGGCCAGGTCGGACTGGAGTGGACAGGCATTCCCTATGAACCGTTCAAACAAAATGAAAAAATACAAAATTAGTACGTAAAAAGGAGTCTTACTATGAATTTAGCATTTGTTGGCATGGCTGCTGCACTTGGTTTATCGGCTGCGGGGTCTGCGTTCGGCGCAGGTTTTGCGGGAATGTCTGCCATCGGGGCATGGAAAAAATGTTATGCGAGCGGGAAACCGGCGCCCTTCATCATGATCGCGTTCTCCGGTGCACCGCTGACCCAGACCATTTACGGCTTTCTGCTCATGAACTTCATCCGCTCGGCCAATGTCGATCCGGGCATGGCGCTCGGCGTAGGCCTGTTCTGCGGCCTTGCGATCGGTCTTTCCGCCCTGTTCCAGGGCAAGGCTGCTGCGGCGGCTTCCGATGCGCTCGGCGCAACAGGCAAGGGCACGGCAAACTATTTCATCGTCATCGGTATTATCGAAACGGTGGCGTTGTTCACGCTCGTGTTCGGTTTGCTGCTGCTGAATAGCTGAGAAGGGTGATCATCCCGCAAACAGGACTGGTTTGCGGCGTCTTGTTCGCACAGATCTTTCTCAGAGGCGAAAAAGCCTCTTCGAAAGACATGTGCTCGCGTCCGCCGCAGGAACGTACGCCGTATTGTTTGTGTGATGACAAAGGAATGCATAAGGATTGCGGGGCATTTTCGCAGTTGAAAATGTCCCGTAATCGTTTATAATGGGGGAAGCGCGCCGCGTAAAGACGCGCGGACAGGAAGTTCTTATGGCACATACGAATCCCGGCGGGAAGGCTTCATCCAACAAGCAGCAGGCGATCCTCTACGGAAAGCAGCTGCCGACTCTGCTTACCTTTGCCTTGCCCATCATCTGCGGCAATCTGTTCCAGCAGCTCTATAATATCGTTGATGCGATCGTCGTCGGCAAGTATCTCGGCAAGCTTCCGCTCTCGGGCATCAGTGCGGCCAGTCCCATCATGGATCTGGTCTACGGCCTGATCGTGGGGGCATGCACCGGTATCGGTGTGCTGGTCAGCCAGCTTTGCGGCGCAGGAGAGTGGGAGAAGCTGAAGAAGGTCCATGCGACCGCCCTGAGCGGCGGCGCAGCGGCTTCCGTTCTCTTTACTGCCATCGTACTTCTGGTCAGCCGTCCCATTCTGGTCTCCGAGAAGACCGAAGCGGCCACCGTCGCAGAGGCCATGACCTACCTGTCCGTTGTGGCCGGCAGCCTGATCTTCAATTATCTGTACGTCTATTACGCGTCGATCCTGCGTTCCTACGGCAATTCGCGCGTTCCCTTTATCGTGCTTGCGGCAAGCTCCATCCTGCATGCCCTGCTCGATCTCCTCATGATCCGCGTGCTGCGCTTCGGCGTAGCGGGCGTTGCCGTCTCGACAGTTTCCTGTCAGGTCCTTTCGGCGATCGCCCTGATGCTTTATACGCATAAGAACTGCCCGCCGCTGTCTCTGAAAAAAGCGGAGCTTAGGCCTTCGGCCAGCATGGCCGGGATCATTTTGAGCTATGCCTGGGCTACGGCCATGCAGAGCACCGTCGTGTATGCGGGACGCCTGCTCATTCAGGGCATGCTGACGCCGCTCGGCCAGGACACGGTCACCGGCTACAACATGGGCATGCGCCTTGAAGTGCTGTTTCAGGCGGTCGCGCAGGGCTTTTCGGCCGGTACCGTGGTCTGCATGGCGCAGAATTACGGTCACCGCGATACGGCGCGCGTGAAGGGCTTTTACCGGAAAGGCTTTGTCATCTGCATGATCTACGGCGTTATTCTTGCCGTCGTCTGCGTGCTGTTTCCGGCCCCGCTCATCCGCATCTTCTCCGATGATGCGGCAGTGGTCGCGGCCGGTGCAACCTATATCGGAACCATGGCCTTCCTCTATCTGTTCAGCTGCAGCGGGGAGATGATCCAGGGCTATTTCCGCGGCGTGGGTAAGCTGAAGATCACCATGATCGCGTCGCTTGGCCAGGTCTGCCTGCGCGTGATCCTCTCGGCGCTGCTGATCCCGCGGATGGGGATCCACGGCATCTGTGCCTCTGTCGGCGCGGGCTGGATCCTGCTGACGATCATTGAAGGCTGGCTGGTGATCGTCCATATCAGAAAAATGCATTTCCCGGAAGCGGATGCGGCCTGACGGCCGGATACGCTCATCACGGACAAGGAAAGAACTATGGCGAAATACACATTACTGAAAGCCTCGGGAAGAGCCAAACGCGGGCGCTTTGAGACCGTTCACGGGACCATCGAAACGCCGGTGTTTATGAACGTCGGTACCGCCGGCGCGATCAAAGGCGCAGTCTCCACGGAAGACTTGAAGGAGATCGGCTGCCAGGTGGAGCTTTCCAATACCTATCACCTGCACGTGCGGCCGGGCGATAAGCTGATCCATGATCTCGGCGGCCTGCACCGCTTCATGCACTGGGACAGACCGATCCTGACGGATTCCGGCGGATTTCAGGTCTTTTCCCTGGCGGATCTGCGGAAGATCAAGGAGGAAGGGGTACATTTTCACTCCCATGTGGACGGCCGGAAGATCTTCATGGGCCCGGAAGAGAGCATGCAGATCCAGTCGAATCTGGGCTCCACCATTGCCATGGCCTTTGATGAATGCATGAAAAACCCGGCGGAGTACCACTATGCATCCGCAAGCGTTGACCGCACGACCAGATGGCTGAAGCGCTGTATTGCAGAGCTGAAGCGCCTGAACGAGCAGGAGGATACCATCAACCGCGATCAGCTGCTCTTCGGCATCAATCAGGGCGCAACCTTTGAAGATATCCGCATCCGCCACGCGGAGGAGATCGCAGCGCTTGATCTTCCCGGCTACGCGGTAGGCGGACTTGCGGTGGGCGAACCTACGGAGGAGATGTACCGCATTCTGGATGAGGTGGTTCCGCATCTGCCGCAGAACAAACCCACCTACCTGATGGGGGTCGGCACGCCGGCCAATATTCTGGAAGGCGTGGAGCGGGGCATCGACTTTTTCGACTGCGTTTATCCGAGCCGCAACGGCCGCCACGGCCATGTTTACACGAACCACGGCAAGATGAATCTGCTGAATGCCAAGTATGAGCGGGATGAGCGTCCCATTGAAGAAGGATGCGGCTGCCCGGCCTGCCAGCATTACAGCCGGGCGTATATCCGGCATTTATTAAAATCCGGTGAAATGCTCGGAATGCGATTCTGCGTCTTGCATAATTTGTATTTTTATAATACAATGATGAATGAGATTCGCCTCAGCCTTGACGAAGAGCGTTTTCCGGAATACAAGAGGGAGAAGCTTCGCCGCATGGCAGAAGGGGAGATCGAGACCGCCGCGCAGGAAGCTTCGCGCGGCTGACGGAGGCAAAACCATGCAAAATTTATTTCTGATCGCCGATGCTGCTCCTTCCGGCGGAAGCAGCCTGCCTATCCTGCTGATCTATATCGTTCTGATCGGCGCCATGATGTATTTCATGATCATCAAGCCGCAGAAGTAGCAGAAAAAGCAGCAGCAGGAACTGATGGCTTCCATGGCCATCGGTGACAGCGTGCTTACCACGGCCGGCTTTTACGGTGTGATCATCGACATGACGGATGATACCGTGATCGTGGAATTCGGCAACAACAAGAACTGCCGCATTCCCATGCAGAAGCAGGCGATCGTTCAGATCGAAAAACCTTCGGAGGACTAAACTCACAAGGCGGAATTTGATCAGACATGAGCAAGGGGCCCTCGGGACCTTTGTTTGTGTTATCGGAGGAATAGTGTGAAAAGGAAAAAGATCTGCGGCCAGATAAAGCGTTTCGGAGGGATATTCCTTGCCCTTCTGCTTGTATTTGGCCTTTTTGCGCATCCCGTCCGTATAGCAAATGCAGAAGAGACCGCCGCGTCTTCGCTGGAAGACGAAATCGATCCGGAAAGCAGCACGGAGAGCATTCCCTCCTCCGGTGAGGAGAGCAGCCCGGATGGATCGTCTGACAGCACGGAGGAAAGCACGGATCCCTCTTCGGTCGAAGACACTTCCACGGAAAGCAGCGAGGAATCATCCCCGGAGAGTTCTGCGGAAGAATCTTCATCGGAGTCTTCAGCAGAGGAATCCTCCACAGATCCTTCTGTTCCTTCTACCGAGGAATCATCGGAAGACCCGGTGGTTCCTGCGGAACCTTACACGATCCCGTACCGCAACTACCCGGTGGAATCGCTGAAG
>CADCPP010000074.1 GCA_902803355.1 uncultured Lachnospiraceae bacterium
TGCTCGCGCTGCGGCAGCAGTTATAAGGATACGTACACGGCGGCGCTCGGACACACATACACTTTCGGATACTTAATGTCAGGTGATGAGACTCCGACTGCCTGCAACCGCTGCGGCGCTTATGGCTTTACGATCTCTCTCGTAGACGCCACGCATATCCGCTATACCCTTTCTCAGGATCTGCTCAATCAGGCTAATGCCCAGGGCTTCTATGCCCTGGAATGGGGCGATGTCACCGCCTGCGAGAACAATTACTATGGAGAGCCGGGTTCCGTAGCCGTTGGGTTCCGTGACAGTGCCAGCGCAACCGTTTCCGGTACGTCCGGTGTGATCCATCTGGATTTCACTCCTGTTTCAGGAACCACCTATTACTATACGATCTACCTTCGCCTCGCCACCAGCGGATCGTCGGATGATGTTTACACGGCCTACCCGCAGGGCGGCGGATACCGCACCTATAAGCAGCCGTAAGCAATCAACCATAATCTTTAGATACTCTCAAATAACTCTCAGGCAGCATGCCGGGAAAGGAATTCACTATGAGCAGCAACACCACCGAAGCGAAAAAACAGCAGGGCAAAAACAGCCTGCGCATCATCGGGATCGTCATCATTTTGCTGATCCTGATCGCGCTGAACGCGCCGCATCTTCTTTTCTTCCTGACGCCGGCGCAGCAGGAAGCGGTAAGGCTTTTCCACGAGACCTATTTCAGCAAGTATATACCCGTGCAGACAACGGACGGCGGCTTCGATTGGCTGCGGATCGTTTCGCTGCTGTTCATGATCCTCGCCTGCTGGGCGGTATACCGCGTGATCATGTGGATCTTCTCCCTGATCAGGCTGAAAAACCGCCACGCGGAGACGATCAAGGGCATGATCAGCAACCTCGTCCGCTACGCAATCGTGATCTTCGCGGTGATCTACGGCCTGAACCTGCTGGGCGCGGACATCCTGACCGTCATCGCCAGCCTGGGGATCTTAGCCCTGGTCGTCGGCTTCGGGGCGCAGTCTCTCATCGAGGACATTTTCGCCGGGCTGTTCATCCTCTTTGAAGGGCGCTTCTACGTGGGCGACATCATCAGCGTGGACGGCTTCCGCGGCACGGTCAAAAATATCGGCATCGTCTCGACCCAGATCGTCGACGCCGGCGGCAACAACCGGATCATCAACAACTCCGATATCCGCGTGCTGACCAACCTGTCTGAAGTCACGTCCCTGGCCGTCACCGTCGTCAGCATCGCCTACGGCGCGGACCTTATCGCGGCGGAAAAGGTGATCAACGACATGCTGGAGCAGCTGCCGGAGCGCTATCCGAATTACTTCCCGAAAGTACCGCGCTACGTGGGCGTGGAGAACCTGTCCGAATCGTCCGTAGACCTGAAGGTCATTGCCGACGTGGACGAATCGAACATCTACGCCGCGCGCCGCGTGCTGAACCGCGAGCTGAAGCTGGCCCTGGACGAGGGCGGCATCGAGATCCCCTTCCCGCAGGTCGTGGTCTGGCAGGGCAAGGAAGCGGTCAAAAAAGAAACCATTGCGCAGGAAGTACAGGAAGCGCAGCAGGAGCAGGAAAATCTGTGACGGCCTGACCGTACTTGAGCCCCGGGGTCATCCGGGGCTTATTTTATGCAGATGTTTTCGAGGCGATGCAGGAACAGAACGGCTTTGCCTGCCGCACCAGGCCGTTTCCGGCTTCCTGGAGCAGGTCTTCGAATTATTTCCGAAAACGTAAACCGGAAATTTGGGCGAAAAAGGTGACAAAAAAGCCTGCGGGGGTTCCGCAGGCTTTGAGAAGCGTAAAGCCGGTTTAGAAATCGACTTCGGTGTCGTAGTAGCAGCACTTTAACAGCTTTTCCATCTCTTCCTGTCACGCTCTCCGGTGCCGAGGAAAGCGGAATTGTTTTGCAGATAGCTCATGGTTCTCCTTTTTGCGGGCAAGCCGCCCGTCCGAAAAAACTATAGTCTCCGCGGGGCAAGAAGTCAATCGCTGCTTTCGGCCGCAAAAACCCTCCCCCGGGGATAGAAAAAGCTGCTTGTAACATGAGATAAAAAATGCTATAATGTCTTCATCTGTATAACGGAACGGATATATGGAGGCATTTATGGACCATGCTGCAGTGATCGCGCTGACCGGCAAGGGCGGGGTCGGAAAGACTTCGCTGTCTGCCGCCATCGTGAGAGTGCTCACGCAGGCGCATCCCGAAGCAAAGATACTGGCAATCGACGCGGACCCGGCCATCGGCCTGTCCGTGGCCCTTGGTGTGGAAGTAAAAGAAACGTTGGACGAGATCCGTCTGCGCGTTGCGAAGGATGTGACCGAAGGCCTGCAGGATACGCAGGATATTCTGGCGGAGGCAAAATTCCGCATTTTTGAAGCCATGCAGGAGCAGAAGGGCTTCGCTTTTCTTGCGATCGGGCGTCCCGAGGCGGCCGGCTGCTACTGCGCAATCAATACATATTTAAGACAGGTCATCAGCCTGCTGGTGAATGAATTCGACTACGTGGTCATTGACGGCGAGGCGGGCATCGAACAGATCAACCGCCGCGTCATGGAGAAGGTAACCCATCTTCTGTGCGTCTCGGACCAGAGCAAAAAGGGCATCCAGATCATTTCCACGATCAAGCAGGTCTCGGACACGCTGGTCGCGGCTGACTGGGTCGGCGCAGTCCTTAACCGCGTGCTCCTGCCCGAGCGCATCACGGAAGAAGAGATTGGCGGCGTGCCGCTCATTGCCGTCATTCCGCCCGATCCCGCCCACGCGGAAAACGACATCGAGGGCAGGAGCGTCTTCGAACTCCCGGAAGACTCGGTCATCCTCACCGGCGCAAGAGAGATCCTGGGGAAGATGGATCTGCTGTAAAAACTGCCGCCGCCCGGCGGAACCGACCCCTGGCTTGTAAAGTGATGATTTTGACGATACTGCTATCCGTTTTTATGTACGGCTGTCTTCTCCTTGCAGTTTTCTGCGTGGCGGGACTTCTGGCCGTTTGCATCCCCGGGGCAGGGAAGAATAGGAAACGATCGCGCACAGTGCTTATATTGTGTGTGATCGGTGTGGTCATTATACTGAGCGTACTCGCTTTCAGACCCATTCTGATCTGCCCCGAGGAGTGCCGGGCTTATGTGAACGAGGAAGAAAAGCAGCGTATCATCCGCCTGAACAGCGGCCTTTACAGCGTGCGCATTCCGTTCGCTCCGGTCTGCATAACAGTCAAAAGTGCTGACGAGAAAGAAGTTTTGGTTGAAACGAGATATTTTCCCTTTGGCCATACAGAAATGGCAATCAATGACGACGGCCCGGACCTCCGCCGAGAGATATTCGGCAACAATTGACCTTTTTGCAAAAAAGTGTTATCAGGGGATCCTCACGAAGATGGCAATCTTATAACACTGCCGCCATCCGGCGGACGCCCCGTCCGCCCTTTCATGGGACCTCCGTCCTGAAAAGGGAAGGGATAATTTTGCGAATAATAACCGCCAGGCAGAGCGGACTGCGCTTTCGAGCGCTTTTGATGCGAACGGATCGTGTCCCGCGCGAATGTAGTTTGGCGAGGGAAAGCCGATTTCGAGCGAGCGCGCCCGAAACCTAAGCCCGGCGAACGCGAGCGTCGGAACTTTCGAAGAGGCTTTTATCGCCTCTGAGAAAGATTCGCGCGAACAAGGAGCCGGGCGGAATGTAGCGAGGCAGCGAGCGAAGCCTTTTGTGCGATCAAGGAGCCGGGCGGAATCCTTAGAGACAACGAATGTGAAAACATTACAGAACGCATATTTTTAGGAAGGGAGGTCCTATGAAAGATCTCAAATACCTGATTGAATTTGAAAACCTGCTGGAGGATGCGGACAACGCCCTCGTCCGGCAGGCGCAGGAGGAAGGAGGACTGGCGGTCGGCTATACCTGCTACCACATGCCCGAGGTGCTCTGCAACGTGGGAAATTGCTTCTCCGTACGCATCCGCGCCCCGCGCACGGGCAGCATCGACATCGCGACCTACTACATGTCCAACTACACCTGCGAGTACGCCAGGTCTCTGCTCGAGAGGGCCATCGAGGGCGGCTACCAGTTCCTGGACGCCTTTGCAGGCGTGGACGCCTGCTCGGCCATGAACCGCTGCTATGAGCACATGGAGATCTTAAGCTGCAACACGAAGCCGAATTTCTTCGTCAGCCACTGCGACATTCCGTATAAGGTCGAGACCTATACCGTGGAACAGATGCGCACCCAGATGCGGCTGCATCTGCTGGATGAGCTGACGGCGCGCTACGGCGTGGACACCTCGGACGAAGCCCTGCTTAAGGCCGTCGAGGAACACAACGAAGTCTGCCGCATCATCACCGAGATCGGCAATCTCAGGAAGCTGCCGAACCCGCCGGTCACCGGTTACGAA